>JALVBM010000399.1 GCA_027010665.1 Chromatiales bacterium | reverse complement strand
GCTCGACGAGCTTGGCGCACAGGCCCTCGATCTGGGAGAGGCCCATGTAGAAGACCACGGTCTGGCCGGGCTGGGCGATGGCTTTCCAGTTGAGTTCGTGGCTGTCGTCCTTGAGATGGCCGGTGACGAACATGCAGGACTGCACGTAGTCGCGGTGGGTGAGCGGGATACCGGCATAGGCGGCGCAGCCGGCGGCGGCGGTGATGCCGGGCACCACCTGGAAGGACACGCCTTCGGCCATCAGGGTTTCGATTTCCTCACCGCCGCGGCCGAAGATGAAGGGATCGCCCCCCTTGAGACGCAACACCCGCTTGCCCTCCTTCGCCAGGCGCACCAGCAGGGCGTTGATGTTCTCCTGTTTGAGGGTGTGCTTGTTGCGCTCCTTGCCGGCATAGATGAACTCGGCGTCGCGGCGCACCAGATCCAGCACCTCGGCAGAGACCAGGCGATCGTAGACCACCACGTCGGCCTGCTGCATCAGACGCAGGGCGCGGAAGGTGAGCAGATCGGGATCGCCGGGGCCCGCCCCCACCAGATAGACCTCGCCGGTCTTGGGTGGCGGCTCGGCCTTCTGTACCGCTTCCTCGAGCAGCGCCCGGGCTTCCTTGTCCTTGCCGGCCATCAGCCGGTCGGCCACCGGCCCCTCGAGGATCCGCTCCCAGAACTGGCGTATGGCGTTGCTGTCGGGCAGCCGGGCCTTCACCTGCTCCCGGTAGGATTCCACCAGCTTCGCCAAGCGGCCGTAGGCGGCGGGGATGAAGGTCTCGAGCCGTGCGCGCAGCAGGCGCGCCAGCACCGGCGAGGCGCCACCGGTGGAGATGGCGATCTGCACCGGATCCCGGTCGATGATGGAAGGGACGATGAAGCTGCACAGCTCGGGGGCATCCACCACATTGACCGGGATGCCACGGGCCTTCGCCGTCTCCGAAACCTGGCGATTGACCGCCTCGTCGTCGGTGGCGGCGATGATCACCATCTGCCCGTCCACGTGGGCCGGGCGGAAACTCTCGGGCAGATGGCGGATTTCGCCCTGCTCGGCCCGCTGCTGCAGTTCCGGGCCGAGCTCGGGGGCCACAACGGTCACCTCGGCGCCGGCCCGCTGCAGCATGAAGACCTTGCGCGAGGCCACCTGGCCGCCGCCCACCACCAGACAGGGCTGGCCCTGCACGTTCATGAAAAGGGGAAGGAACTTCACGCCGGCTCCGCAGGTTGTTGAGGAAAAATTCCCGAAAAAAGAAAAGATTAGCACCAATCGGCGGCGGTCATTCTACCACCGAAGGGCCACGGTCCATACCTTACCGATGGGATGCAGACAGCCATCTCGATCTCTCCCTTGTGGGACACGCCAGGATTGTGCAAGTGCTTGAATAAATTGGGGTCAAACAGCCATTGACACACCGGGAAGCGAAGCCTATAAAGCAAACTGTGAACTGGTTCACAGTTTCATCGAACCGGACACCAGGCGCAGTCTCCATCCGGCCGGCCATTGCCGGCACCGACAAGAGGAATACGCCATGTTCGACCACCCGATCTTCGAGTATCTGGCCATCGTCCTGATGACCGTGGGCATTCTGGTCACCACCCTGATTCACACCCTCGTCGGGTTGGCCGCCGGTCTGGTTCTGGTCACCACCGGCGTGGGTGTCCTGCTGATTCATTACCGGGAAATGGGTACTGATCCGGATCTGTTCAGCTGACGCATCCACTCTGAATCCGGCGGGATGTCACCGTCCCGTCCCTGTTTCCTGCCCTTTGCCAGGGGCAGCGATGTTCTGCCCCCTTCCGCCACGTATAATCCCGGCATGATCTTCGTTTCCAGCTCTCGCCAGTGAGTTCGCCTGCTGGCATGGTCGCTGCGGGCCACCCGGCCACGGCCGCGGCGGCCGCCGATATCCTCGAGGCCGGCGGCAATGCCTTCGATGCCGCCATTGCCGCTCATTTCGCGGCCTGCGTGGCCGAGCCGGTGCTGTGCTCCCTGGGTGGTGGCGGTTTCCTGATGGCCGCGCCGGCCGTCGGTGCACCCCGGGTCTACGATTTCTTCGCCCACACGCCCCGCCATCGGCGCCCCGTCGACGAGCTGGACTTTCACCCCATCCATGCCGATTTCG
>JALVBM010000398.1 GCA_027010665.1 Chromatiales bacterium | reverse complement strand
AGGACCAGCGACACCAGGCCGCTGAACAGCATCCAGCCCCAGCCGGGAAGCGGGCGAAAGGACAGGGCCAGGGAGATGCCGGCGAGGGCGGAAAAGGCAAAATACAGAATCAGCACCAGACCCAGGGCAGCGGCGCCGATGCCGGGATGGAAGGCGATGAGGGCACCGATGATGAGCAGGATGGCCGGCTTGAACCAGGTCACCGGGCTGCGCCGGTAGCCGTACCAGGTGAGATAGGCGCTCACCAGACCGGCGGCGATGAGCAGGGCGCCCACCAGGAGCGACAGGGTGAAGGACAGCACCTGCGGGACCACCACTCCCAGAGCGCCAATGATCAGCATCGCCACGCCGGCAAGAATGAGCTGCCGGCGCAAGCGCTCGTCCATGACCACTTCCAGTATGACCTGATGCATGGGGAAATTCCTCTGCCAGTGGATTCAAGACACAGTGTGCTGACGCACCGACCCCAATACAAGTCACCACCCGCAAAAAAATGGCCACCCGGGGTATAATCGGCCGATCCGCCGTCTTGCCAGCCGTAATCCCATGACACTCCCGTTTGACGAATCCGACATCCTCGACAGTCTCGAATCCCGTTTCATTGAGCGCGGGCGCGCATATTTTCGGCAAGGCAAGGTCCTGTCCTGGAGCACCAACACCGATGGTCGCAAACTCCAGGGCAAGGTCGCCGGCAGCCGCCGCACGCCGTACCGGGTTTTCATTCACGTCTGGCCACGCCGGGGCGGCGCCGACATCGAAGGCGAATGCACCTGTCCCGTGGGCTATGACTGCAAGCACGTGGCCGCCGTGCTGTTCGCCGCCCTGGCGTCCGAGTCCGCCTCCAACGACAAGTCCGCGACCAAGGTGCCCCCCGTCGATGGCTGGCTGCAACAGCTCAACCAGGCCGTCGCGCCCGAACCGGCCATCGTCGTCCCGACGGAGGAACGCTATCCGCCCACGGTCAAGCGGCGACTGCTGTACATCCTCGACGTGCGCCAGACCGCCAACGGGCCGGCCCTGCATCTCGAACTGCTGAGCGCCTATCTGCTCAAGAACGGCTCCTTCGGCAATGCCACGGCCTACAATCCCGCCAGCATCCATGGCACCCGTCCGGCAGCGCACATCCTGCCGTCGGATCAGGCCATTCTGAAAGCCATCGTTCAGCGCGGCCAGCAGCAGGGCATCCCCTGGAACCGCCTCGCCGGCGATGTCACGAACCTGCTGCGCAGCATGCTGGCCACCGGCCGCTGCCGCTGGCAGGACAAGAACGGACCGGTGCTGCACACAGGCCAGGCACGCCAGGCCGAACCGGCCTGGAGCGCGCCCGACAGCCAGGGGCGCCAGCGCCCCACGCTCGAACTGGGTTCGCCGGGCACCGTGGTACTGCCCGTCTCGCCGCCCTGGTACGTGGATCCCGAAAACGGCGAATGCGGCCCGCTCGAAACCGAACTGACGCCGGCCCTGCTGGAGGCCTGGACCCGTTCGCCACCGGTGGCACCGGAAGAAGTCGCCACGGTCAGCGAGCGCCTGGAGAGCCTGCCGGTGAAGCTGCCCCTGCCACGCCCCATCGAGGTGGAAACGATCCCGACCATCCCCCCGCAACCGGTGATCCGGCTCGGAGCGGTGGAACAGGAACCCGAGGAACTGCTCCTGCCACCCTGGATGCAGGCGGATCTCAAGGATCTGTATCCGCCCCTGCCCTATCTGCTGTTGTCCTTCGAATACGGCGATTTGCGCCTGCCGCCGGACGACCAAGGCTGCGAGAGTTTCGACCGCTTCGAAAACGGACGGCTGATACGCATGCGGCGTGACCGGGAAGCCGAGATCCGGGCCATGCAATACCTGCGCAGTCGCGATCTGGCCGAGGCCCGCGAACTGGCCGACGACGATCCCGAGCTGGCCGAGCTGCCGCCCGGCGTGTTCGTTGCCCTGGCCCATGTTGAGGCGGACGAGGAATCCATCTGGCTCGACTTCATGCTCGAGGCTCTGCCGGATCTGAAGGCCGAGGGCTGGCAGGTCGAGATCGAGGACAGCTTTCCCTATCGCATCGCCGAAGTGGCGGACTGGCACCTGGATCTCGAGGAACAGCCGGACAACCACTGGTTCGATCTGG
>JALVBM010000397.1 GCA_027010665.1 Chromatiales bacterium | reverse complement strand
CCCCTCACCCCTGGCCCCTCTCCCGGAGGGAGAGGGGTATTTCAGGTGCTCTGCAAGGATGTACCAGTCGCACGTCATTTGCCAGTCGATCCGGACGGCTCCGGATTACTGGAACCGTTCACGCCATTACGGCTCACGCCTCCTGTGCCCGCACCAGTGACACGCTCTTGATTTGCGCATACACCGCCTGTCCCTCGTGCAGTTCGAGTCGATGATGCGACAGGCGGGTGATGCGTGCCAGCAGCGGCTGGCCATCGGTCAGGCGCAGCCGCACCAGAACCTGGGCCGGATTCAGATCGCGCCAGGCTTCGACCGTGACCGGAAGGATGTTGAGAATGCTGGTATCGTCATGGGGCTTCCTCGCCAGACTCACGTCGCTGGCATGGATGCGCACACGGGCCATGCTGCCCGGCGGCAGATCTTCACGGGGCACGGCAAGCCGCCATTGATCATTGCCGATGCGGGTCAGGTGCCAGGTTTCGTCATGGGCGAGGACTTGCCCCTGCAACATGGCCGCGCCGCCCCATTGCGCGGCCATGCCATCCAGCGCCGTGAGCAGTTCGGCCGGCTCGCCGCTGTCGCGTACTCGCCCGGCTTCCAGCAGGATCAGATGATCGGCCAGTCGCGCCACCTCGTCGGGGGAATGGGTCACGTAGATCACGGGCACCGGCAGATGTTCGTGCAACCGTTCCAGGTATCCCAGAATGACCTCGCGGCTTTGCAGATCCAGGGCCGCAAGCGGCTCGTCCATCAGCAGCAGGCGGGGGCTGGTGAGCAGCGCGCGGGCAATCGCCACGCGCTGGCGCTCGCCGCCGGAGAGCGTGTCGGGACGCCGGTCCAGCATGTTGTCCAGCCCCAGCCAGTGTGTCGCCTGTTCGAGCATGATGCGCCGTTCGGCGGCCGGCACCCGGCGCCGGCCGTATTCGAGATTGCCGCGCACGGACAGGTGAGGAAACAGGCTCGCGTCCTGGAAGACGTAACCCACCGCCCGCTTGTGCGCCGGCGTGCAGTGCGTCTCGTCGTGCCAGGTCGTGTTACCGATGTGCAATGCGCCTTCGGCCCGTTGCAGGCCAGCGATGCAGCGCAGCAGGGTGGACTTGCCCGAACCCGAAGGACCGAATATCGCGGTGATCCCCCGCCCCGGCAGGTGCAGATCCACGTCGAGGGTAAACGCGGCAAGCTGTGCCCGGAACCGGGCCCGGATGGGCGCGTTCACAGATGATAACCCCGGTTCAGCCGGCCATTGACCCGGTACAGGGCCAGCAGGATCAGGAAGGCCAGCCCCAGCATGAGCAGCGAAAGGCCGTGCGCCTGGGCGTATTCGAGGCTTTCAACGTGATCGTAGATGGCCACCGACAGCACCCGCGTCTCGCCGGGAATGTTGCCGCCGATCATCAAGATCACCCCGAACTCGCCGATGGTGTGGGCGAAGGCCAGCACTGCCGCGGTGAGAAAGCCGGGGCGCGCCAGGGGCACCACCACCGTAAAGAACCGATCGAACGGACCGGCGCGCAGCGTGGCCGCCGCTTCCAGCGGCCGCTGGCCAATGGCCTCGAAGGCATTCTGCAACGGCTGCACCACGAACGGCAGGGAATAGATCACCGATGCCACCACCAGCCCGGAGAACGTGAACGGCAGGGTGCCAAGTCCCAGGCTCGCGGTCAGCCGGCCAACCGGCCCTTCGGGCCCCAGCATCAGCAACAGATAGAAACCGATCACCGTCGGCGGCAACACCAGCGGCAGCGCGACCAGCGCATTGAGCGGCTCGCGGTACCAGCCGCGTGTGCGGCTCAGCCACCAGGCCAGCGGTGTGCCCACCAGCAGCAGGATGATCGTGGTAAGCGTTGCCAGTTCGAGACTCAGGATAAAGGGCTGCCAGTCCAGCATGATGATCAATCCGGTTCGGGCAGCGCATAACCGGCTGCATGGATCCGCTCGCGGGCCGACTCGCTTCGGAGCCAGGCGTGAAAGGCGCGCGCCGCCGGCTTCCTGTCACCGCGTTTCAGCAGAACCGCCTGCTGTTCCAATGGTTCGTAATCCTCATCCGGTACTGTCCACAAACTGCCTCCGGTGTTTGACCGAGTTCGTACCTGGGCCAGCGCAACAAAACCGGCATCGGCA
>JALVBM010000396.1 GCA_027010665.1 Chromatiales bacterium | reverse complement strand
TCGTCGATGATGTGCTGCAGCATGGCTACCGTGGTGTCCGGCTCGATGGGGAAGGTCACGCCCAGCCACACGCCCATGCCCAGGGCGGCCAGCGAGGCCGGCTGTTCGGTCTGGAACAGCACGTTGCAGGCTTCCACTGCCTCCTGCCAGGCCTGGTGGGCCAGAAACACGTCGAAGGCCCGTCGGGCCCGTTCCCAGGCGGCCGCCTTGCGCTCGAGGGCCAGTTCGGTCTCGGCGATGTCCAGCTCGATGCGGGCGCGGTCCACGTCGCTGGCCGTGGCCGGCAGGGCTTCGAGATGCTGCCGGAAGAGGGCCAGCTGCTTTTCCAGATCGGCCGGGCTCTGGGCATCGACGGCGAGGGTATCGCCGAACAGGTTCGGATCGGGATCGTCGGGATTCATGTCACGGGTCTCGTGATGCGCAAGGGCCGTCCATTATAGGGCCGGTGTCCGAAGAGCAACAACGGACGAAATGCAGGGTTAAGCGTCTGCCGGGATCGGAAACCCGGCGATCAATCCGCCGGCCGTCGCGCGGCGATGAACAGCGTCTCCACGTTCAGCCACAGCCCCTGGTCGGTTTCGAGCACGCGCAATTCCGCCTGGTGTTGTTCGCGAAACGGCGTTCTGGCGTCTTCGTCGAGCGCATCGAGCAGGCCGCGATAGCCGCTGCTCTGGACGATCGCCCACCATTCCTCCGGGCCATCGAGATGGAAGCCGAGCTGTTCAGTGGTGATCTGCACATCGGTGAAGCCGGCCGTCTGCAGCAGGTCTTCGCATTCGGCCGGCTCGGCCAGGCGGCGCCAGCGTTCCTCGTGGGTGTCCACACCGAAAGCGGCAAGGCGGTCGAGAAAACGCGCCGCCAGGGGCATGAAGGCGTTGTGGGTGAAGCTGGTGAGCAGGAGACGGCCGCCGGGCCGGAGGACCCGCCGCCATTCGCGCAGGGCCGTGCGCATGTCGGGCAGAAAGAACAGGCCGAAGGAACAGGTCAGCGCATCGAAGGCGCCGCCTGCGAAAGCCAGTTGCGCGGCGTCCATTTCATGAAGGTCGACGTTGCTCAAACCCGCACGTTGCAGGTTGATGAAGGCCCGGTCCAACATGCGCGGCGAGAGATCGATGGCCTGAACGCACCCGTCGGGTTGCACGGCCCGGGCGGCGGCCAGGGCCACATGCCCGGTGCCGGTGGCCACGTCCAGGATCCGATCACCCGGGCGGGGAGCGAGATGTTGTACCAGGCGCGCCGCGGCGGCGGGGAAGTAGCGCATGTGCGGGTTGTCGTAGCGCTCGGCTACGCCGTCGAACAGGGCCTTGACGGGGTTGGGCGCGGTCATGTCGCCTCCGGGTTCGTCGGGGGATGGCATTGTACGTTACTCTGCAACGTGTCTTGCATCCGTATCACCCGCTGCGACGTATTTCATTGGAAATGAATCAGGAGAGCGAATCTTCATGACCACCCCGGAACTGTCCCGTTTCCTTCTCACCAGCCTCGAGGTGATGTCCACCCTCTTCATCTTCACCATCGGTCTGCTGGTGCTGGTGGTCCTGGTGCTGTACGTGATCGACGTGCGTCAGACACGCGATGCGATCCGCCACAACTATCCGGTGATTGGCCGTTTCCGTTACCTGCTTTCCCATCTGGGCAAGTTCTTTCGCCAGTACTTCTTTGCCATGGATCGGGAAGAGCTGCCTTTCAACCGGGCCCAGCGGGAATGGGTCTATGGCGCGGCCCGGGATGCCTCCAGCACCCGGGCCTTTGGTTCCACCAAGGACATTCACGCCCCCGGCAGCATCGTGTTCATGAACTGCCCGTTTCCAACCCTCGACACCGATGCCGTTCCGCCCCATCCGGTGACCATTGGCGAGCACTGTCAGCAACCCTATACCACGGCGTCCATCGTCAACGTCTCGGGCATGAGTTACGGCGCCCTGTCGCGTCCGGCGGTTCAGGCCCTGTCCCGCGGGGCCTGGCTGGGCCAGTGCTGGCTGAATACCGGTGAGGGCGGACTGTCGCCCTGGCACCTCGAAGGCGGCGCGGATCTGGTGTTCCAGATCGGTACCGCCAAGTACGGCGTACGTGACGAGGCCGGCCGGCTCGACGAGGCGAAACTCGCGGCGGTTGCGGCCCATCCCCAGGTGCGGATGTTCGAGATCAAACTCAGCCAGGGGGCCAAGCCCGGCAAGGGCGGCATCCTCCCGGCCGTGAAGGTGACCGAGGAAATCGCCCGCATCCGCGGCATCCGGCCCCGCACCGATTCCATCAGCCCCAACCGTCATCCCGAGATCGAGAGCAACGACGACATTCTCGACATGGTCGAACGGGTCCGGCGCGTGACCGGCAAGCCGACCGGCATCAAGCTGGTGCTGGGGGATCCGGTCTGGCTGGACGGTTTCTGCCAGGCGATCCTGCGCCGGGGCCTGCATCGGGCGCCTGATTTCATCACTCTTGATGGCGCCGAGGGCGGCAGTGGGGCTGCGCCCATGGCCCTGATGGATGCGGTGGGACTGTCCATCCGCGAGGCGTTGCCGGCGCTGGTGGACGCGCTGGTGGTGCATGGCCTGCGGGAGCGCATCCGGGTCATCGCCTCGGGCAAGCTGATCACACCGGTGGACGTGGCCTGGGCGTTGTGCATCGGCGCCGATTTTGTCAATTCGGCCCGCGGTTTCCTGTTCGCCCTGGGCTGCATCCAGGCCCTGCAGTGCAACCGCAATACCTGCCCCACGGGCATCACGACCCACAATCCGCGCCTGCAGTCGGGACTCGATGTGGAGGACAAGGCGCAACGGGTGGCCAACTACGTGAAGAACCTGCATCGGGAGGTGGGCATCATCGCCCATTCCTGTTGCGTGCCCGAGCCGCGCAAGCTCTGCCGGTGCCATGCCCGGATCGTGATGCCCGACGGGCGCAGCCTGGGGCTGCACGAATGTCATCCCGATAAAGTGGCGACGACTGCAGGAACGCAGACGTCAGAGTGAAGCAGTAAGTCCGAACCGAGGGGCGAGCGACGATAAATGGTGGGTTTCTCCTCGTCCCTCGTCCCTCGCCACTCGTCCCTACTCACAGGGCATGACGCCGGTAATGCCGGTTGAGCAATCGCCGGGTGAAGGCGGTGCGCAGGTAGAAGCCGCGGGGCAGGGTTTCGGTGAGCCGGCCTTCGGCATCGTAACCGTGGCAGCGGGCGCGGGCGTTGGCGGCCTTGGGCCGGATCTGCAGCCAGGTGCCGTGGCGGGCGGAGAGTTCCTCGAGCTGCCCGGTCACCACCAGTTCCATCAGTTCCTCCCAGTCCTGGCGCAGGATGGCCTCTTCCTCGGCGTCCGGGCTCCACAACAGCGGCATGCCGATACGCCGCTCGCCGATGACCAGCTCCGGTGCCGCCTCCACCGGCACCCACAGCACCCGCGCCAGCTTGCGCCGCACCCAGGAGGTCTCCCAGGAGAGGCCGGTGTTGCCGGTCAGCGGCACGGTGCAGACATAGGTGGATTCCCGGGGTTCGCCCTGGCGGTTGAGTGGCAGGGTCTTGAGTTCCACGCCGATGTGGCGAAAGTCCGGTTCCGGCAACGCGCCGGCGCTGGCGCCGAGCGCCGTCTCCAGCAACTGGCCGACCCAGCCCTTGGCCGTGCGCAGACTGTCGGGGACGGGCTGATCGAGCAGGCGGGCGAGTTCGGCCAGGCGCAGGCCGGCCAGGCGCTCGGCCTGGGCCAGCAGTTCCGATTCGGACAGGGGCGGCGAGGGCAGCCAGGTATCGTGTTGCCACGGCATGGCCTTATTGGGCCACAGCCTCAGGTATCGGGCAAATGGAATTCCCGGCTGCGCAGACCCCCCTCGCAACGGATGTGGCGGGCATTGAGCAGCCTGCACTTCAGGGTTCGGGCGCGGCTCTTCTGGCCCACCTTCACGGCGCTGAGGGTGCCCCCGATCTCGTCCTCGTCGTCGATGGGGGCGCTGGTGAGCTCGGCCTTGGGTTTCACGCTGAGCACGGTGCCCGAATAGGTGACCGTGAAGGCGCCCTTGCCGATGTCCTTCAGTACCGTTTCGGTGCGGGTGGTGATGATGTCGGTATCGGTGGTGCGTTCCTGCTCGGCGGTACAATGGATTTCCTCGCCTCTGGGCTCGCAGCGGGCAATGGCGGAGGGCAGGATGTCGGCAGGCCGGTTGCCGTTGAGCCAGGTGCCGGCCAGCAGGGTTTCCCGGGTACGATCCGTTGCAGGCCGGGGTTTGGGCGTGGCGGCCGGGCGGGCCGGTGGGGTGGCGGGTTGACGGCGCAGTTCGGCCAGTTTCGCCTCGGCCCGGTAGTCACCGTTCTCCAGGGCGCGCTGGTACCACAGCAAGGCCGCCTTCCGGTTCTGGGCCACGCCGGTACCGTACTGGTACATCAGCCCGAGCTGGTATTGCGCCGCGGGAATCCCGGCCTCGGCTGCCGGTTTCAGCAATGCCAGGGCCTTGCGGTGATCCTGGGCAACGCCGCGACCGGTAAAGTAGAGGATGCCCAGGCGGGCCTGGCAGGCGGGATTGCCGGCGCTGGCGCATTTTCGGAGCCAGGCGACGGCCTGTTGCATGTCCATGTCCACGCCCCGGCCCCGTTCGTAACGCCGGGCCACGTCGTACATGGCCTGCGTATCGCCACCACGGGCCTTTTCGAGCTGCTGCTGGAAACGCTGGACCTGCAGCCAGTCCGACGTGTCCGCAGCCGCCGGCAGCGACGACAGCAGACAGGGCAGAAGCCAGGGAAGAAAGCGAAAACGGAGGAAAAGCGGCATGCCGTGCAACGGGAATCCGGTTCTTGCAATGGGGGTATCAGGAAGTATAGCAGTCAGGCAGGAAATGCCAGCCACTCGGTAAGGGAATTGCCGCCGCTCGTCAGGAACCGTTGCGACGCCAGTGACCGGACTTGCCGCCCCGTTTTTCCAGCAGACGAATGTCGCCCATGGTCATGCCCCGATCCACCGCCTTGCACATGTCATAGATGGTCAACAGGGCGATTTGCACGGCGGTCAGGGCCTCCATTTCCACCCCGGTCTGGCCGCGGGTCTCCACAGTGGCCGTGCAGTGAATGCGGTTCGCCTCGGCCTCCGGCGTGAATTCCACTTCCACCCGGGTCAGCATCAGCGGATGGCAGAGGGGCACCAGGTCGGCGGTCTTCTTGGCAGCCATGATGCCGGCGATGCGGGCCACGCCAAGCACGTCGCCCTTCTTGTGGCTGCCGGCGAGGATCCGGGCCAGAGTGTCGGCTTCCATGGTGATTCGTCCTTCGGCTACGGCGACCCGCCGGGTGGCCGGTTTCTCGCCCACGTCCACCATGTGGGCCTCGCCCTCGGCATTGAAATGGGTGAAATCGGTCATCGTGGACATCCTTGGGGAAGGGAAGGCCTCATGATAGGCTTTGCAGGTCATTCGCCGCAAACCGCAAGCCCATGACCATCACCGTGAAGTTCTTCGCCAGCCTGCGCGAGCAGGTGGGCATGGCCGATCTGCACATCGACTGCGAGTGTGCCGACACCGTGGCCGAGGTCTGGCAGACGGCCACCGATCTCGCCATGCCGGCCAATACCCTGATGGCCGTCAACCAGGAATACGTCGAAGCCGACCACCCGGTACGGGACGGCGACGAGGTGGCCTTCTTCCCGCCGGTCACCGGAGGCTGATCAATGGTTGTGCGCATCCTGACCGAGCCCTTCGATCCCTGGCAGACGGTCCAGGCTCACCAGCGGGCGCACCTGGCCCCCGGCAGCTACGGGGCCACCGCCCTGTTCGTGGGCACCATGCGCGACTTCAACCAGGGCGACACCGTCCAGGCCATGACCCTGGAACACTACCCCGGCATGACCGAGCGCTTCCTGGAGCAGATCAGCCGTCAGGCCGCGGAACGCTGGGACATCCTCGATTCCCTCATCTGCCACCGTGTCGGCCCCCTCAACCCCGACGATCCCATCGTCCTGGTCGCCGTCTGGTCCGCCCACCGCGCCGACGCCTTCGATGCCAGCCGCTGGCTGATGGAGGAGCTCAAGTCCCGCGCCCCGTTCTGGAAGAAGGAGGTGACGACGGAGGGAGAACGGTGGGTGGAGAACGAGGGGTCAGGAACTAGGAACTAGGAACTGGAAGAGGCGTTTGGGCGGGGGAGTTCTATTCCTCTGTAGGAGCGGCGCCCTCGCCGCGATCGAACGGTAGCGGGTAGCTGGGGACGGGTTGCTGCTAAAAACATGGATAGAACCAAACCCCTGCTATCGCGGCGAGGGCGCCGCTCCTACCGCCGGTTTCCGAATGCCTGAACGTTACCGCCCAACGTCTCGAAGCCGTGAACCCACGCCTTTCCTAGTTCCCAGTCCCCAGTTCCTAGTCACTCATGTTTGCTGACCGGCGTCCGGTTCACCACCACCGCTTCCTCCACCGGCACGTCGAACAATTCGAAGGTCATGGTCTCCAGATCGCCGAGGACGTAGGTGGGCGGGGCGCCGACGCCGCCGACGGTGCCGGGGTTGACCAGGTGGCAGGTGGTGCCGCGTACGGTGGTCACGGTCTCCAGCAGCACGCGGTGGTCGTGGCCGCAGCAGACCAGATCCCAGTCGCCGGTGGTGGCCATGGCCTGGGCGTAATGGGGATAGTGCACCAGGAAGATGCGGCGGCCGGCCAGTTCGAGGCCGGCGTCCTGGCCGTGATAGTGGATGACGCTGTCCGGATCGTGGCCCAGGCGGGCCATGGCGTAGGTGTCGCCCATGTTGTTGCCGTGGATCACGTGCACCGGCAGGCCGATGGGCTGCAGGATGCGCAGGGTGGTCGGCGCCACCACGTCGCCGCAGTGGAGCACGGCCTGGGCGCCCCGGGCCAGGGCATCACGGACGGCGGCGCCGAGCAGGAAGCGGTTGTCGTGGCTGTCGGAGACGATACAGACTTTCATGGCAACGGACTCAGAAACAGGGCTTCTCGGGCGCGTTCTGGTAGCGTTCGATGCTGGCGAGGATTTCCTGGCGGGCGGCGTCGGCCCCCAGCCATCCTTCCACCTTCACCCACTTGCCCTCTTCCAGATCCTTGTAGTGCTCGAAAAAATGGGCGATCTGGTTGAGCAGGGTCTCGGGCATGTCATCCGGTCCATGCACATGGCGGTAGCTCCTGCACAGCTTGTCCACGGGCACCGCCAGCAGCTTGGCGTCGGGGCCGGCCTCGTCGGTCATCTGCAGCATGGCGACGGGCCGGCATTCGATCACCGAGCCGCTGATGAGGGGGATAGGGGTCACCACCATCACGTCCACCGGATCGCCATCTTCCGAGAGGGTGTGGGGAATGTAGCCGTAGTTGCTCGGATAGTGCATGGCCGTGTTCATGAACCGGTCCACGAACATGGCGCCGGTCTCCTTGTCCACCTCGTACTTGACCGGGTCGCTGTGCGACGGAATTTCGATGATGACGTTGACCACGTCCGGCACCCGCTTGCCAGGGCCCACTCTGTCCAGATTCATGCCAAACCTCGCGTTGCGCGGGCAGGGCGCCCGCCGGAAAAACCCCGGATTCTACCAGTCGGCAGGGCAAAACAGAATTGGACCGTTGCCGGAAAGCGCGGGATTCTGGCAAGCGGGAATCCATTCCCGAAAGCGGGAGGCCCCGCCGGATTGGCCGACGGGAAACCGTGTCTCGGTAGCGGGAAATTTCCCGCCCCGGTTCATTGACTTGCTCAAGGTGAGGGATTAGTTTTACGGCAGAGATTTCGACCGGGACGAGCCACGAGCGTCCGGCCCGGCGGCAAGAACAACGCTGAAAACCCACCACATCGAACTAGGGAGCGAGGGCATCATGAGAATCGTACTGATTGGCGCACCGGGGAGCGGCAAGGGCACCCAGGCCAAGTATCTCATCGAGAAATACGGCATACCCCAGATTTCCACCGGCGATCTGCTGCGTGAAGCGGTTTCCGAAGGCACCCCCCTCGGGCTGCAGGCCAAACGCTACATGGAAGCGGGCCAGCTGGTGCCCGACGAGCTCGTGCTGGACATGATCAGCGAGCGCCTGGGCAGGGAGGATGCCCGCAAGGGCTTCATCCTCGACGGCTTTCCCCGCAACATCCCCCAGGCCGAGGCGCTGGATCGGATGCTGGAGCGCATGGGCATGCCCCTGCAGGTAAGCCTGCTCATCGACGTGCCCCTGGACATTCTCATGCAGCGCCTCACCGGTCGGCGCACCTGTTCCGCCTGCGGCGCCATCTACAATGTCTACACCAATCCGCCCCGGGTGCCGGGCCGTTGCGACAAGTGCGGCGGCGAGCTGGTACAGCGGGCCGACGACAACGAGGAGACGGTGGCCAAGCGTCTGCGCGTCTACCAGGAACAGACGGCGCCGCTCATCGACTACTACCGGCAGCAGGGGATCCTGCGCACCGTGCCCGGTGTCGGCGAAGTGGAGGAGATCTTCCAGGCCATCGTGCG
>JALVBM010000395.1 GCA_027010665.1 Chromatiales bacterium | reverse complement strand
GAAATCGTCTGGAATGGGAAGCAGTTTGGATGAAGTCTAATTCAATTCATGACTTGAATCAGTTATCAACCTTTTTTCGTATTTCTTCTATTGCATTTTGCAGTGCTTCCGGCAGTTTTTCCGGCTCATTGCCACCGGCCTGGGCCATGTCGGGACGGCCGCCGCCCTTGCCGCCGACCTGCCGGGCCACCAGATTGACGATTTCGCCGGCCTTGAAGCGGTCGGTCAGATCCCGGGTCACGCCGGCCACCAGCGAGACCTTGCCCTCGCGGTCGGTACCCAGAATGATGATGGCGCTGCCAAGCTTGTTCTTGAGCTGATCCACGGTCTCGCGCAGGGACTTCGGATCGACCCCTTCCAGCCGGGCCGCCAGCACCTTGATGCCATCGACATCGATGGCCTGGCTGGCCAGTTCGTCCCCCTGGCTGCTGGCCAGCTTGCCCTTGAGGCGTTCGATCTCCTTTTCCAGCGCACGGTTCCGTTCGAGCAACTGCTGCACCCGCTCGACCGCCTTCTCGCGATCGGTCTTGAGCAGGCCGGCGATCTCGCCCAGGCGGCGCTCCTGGTCCCGCACGTAATCCAGGGCATGCTGGCCGGTGGTGGCCTCGATGCGGCGCACGCCCGAGGCGATGCCGGTCTCGCCGAGGATCTTGAACAGGCCGATCTCGCCCGTGCGCGAAACGTGGGTACCGCCGCACAGTTCCACCGAGAAATCGCCCATGGACAGCACCCGGACCTTCTCGCCGTACTTTTCGCCGAACAGGGCCATGGCGCCCTGGGCGATGGCCGCCTCCGGTTCCATGATGCGCGTTTCCACCGGCAGATCGTCGCGGATCCGGGCATTGACCAGGTTTTCGATCTCGGTCAGCTGTTCCGGGGTCAGGGGCTCGAAGTGGGAGAAGTCGAAGCGCAGGCGATCGGCTTCCACCAGCGAACCCTTCTGGGTGACGTGCTCGCCCAGTACCTGACGCAGGGCGGCATGCAGCAGGTGGGTGGCGGAATGGTTGAGGGCGATGTCGTGGCGCCGTTCTGCGTCCACCAGCGCCTCGACCTTGTCGCCAACCCGGATGGTGCCGTCGGTCACTTGCCCGAGGTGCATGAACACCTTGTCCTGCTTCTGGGTATCCTCGACGCGGAAGCGGCCATGCTCACCGACGAGGCTGCCGGTGTCGCCAATCTGGCCGCCGGACTCGGCATAGAAGGGGGTGCGATCCAGCACCAGCATGCCGCTCTCCCCTTCCCGGAGTTCCTCGACCGGCTCGCCGTCGCGATACAGACCGGTAATGGTGGCGGTGCCGGCAGTGGCCTCGTAACCGGTGAATTCGGTCTCGCCCTCCACCGCCGGTTCCCGGCCGTAGTCGGCGGCAAAACCGGACGCAGCGCGGGCCCGTTCGCGCTGGGCGGCCATCTCGCGCTCGAAGCCGGCCATGTCGATCTTCAGGCCCCGCTCGCGGGCGATATCCGCGGTGAGATCCACGGGGAAGCCGTAGGTGTCGTAGAGGCGGAAGACCGTCTCGCCGGGGATGGTGTCGCCTTCGAGATCGGCGATGGCCTGTTCGAGGATCTGCATGCCCTGCTCAAGGGTTTCGGCGAAGCGTTCCTCCTCCTGCTTCAGCACCCGCTCCACCATGGCCTGGGCGCGGGGCAGTTCGGGATAGGCCTCGCCCATCTCGTCAGCCAGCGGCTGCACCAGCCTGTAGAAAAAGGGTTCGCGCACGCCCAGCTTGTGGCCGTGGCGGATGGCACGGCGGATGATGCGGCGCAGCACGTAGCCGCGACCCTCGTTGGAGGGCAGCACGCCGTCCACCACCAGAAAGGCACAGGAGCGGATGTGATCGGCGATCACCTTGAGGGAGTTGTTGTCCCGATCGGGGCAGCCGGTGATCTTCGCCGCGGCCTCGATGAGGTGCACGAAGAGATCGATTTCGTAGTTGCTGTGCACGCCCTGCATGACCGCGGCCAGGCGCTCGAGACCCATCCCGGTATCCACCGACGGCTTGGGCAGGGGATGCAGTTCGCCGGCGGCGTCGCGGTCGTACTGCATGAACACCAGGTTCCAGATCTCGATGTAGCGATCGCCGTCTTCCTCGGGGGTGCCGGGCGGGCCGCCGGGCACCTCGGGACC
>JALVBM010000394.1 GCA_027010665.1 Chromatiales bacterium | reverse complement strand
CCGCCGGTGGAGGTGCCGATGGCCAGCAGGCGGATCGGTTTGTTGCTTGCCCGCCGGGCGGTGGGCGCCGGACGGGGCGTGACCGGCGGCCGCGCGGTGACCGGCTTGCGGATCCCGGCCCGGCCCTTGCGGCCCAGATCCCGCACCCGCTCGCAGAGCAGGCGTTTGGCCTCGCTGCGATCGGCGGCGATGTCCTCGAAGCGCTTGGGCAAAAAGTCGAGGGCGCCGGCATCGAGGGCGTCCAGCGTGGCCCTGGCGCCCTCGGTGGTGAGCGAGGAGAACATGATGATCGGCGTGGGGGTCTTCGCCATGATCTGGCGGGTGGCGCTGATCCCGTCGAGCACCGGCATCTCGATGTCCATGGTGATCACGTCCGGGCGCAGCTTCGCCGCCTGCTCGATGGCTTCCTGGCCGTTGGCGGCCTGGCCGATGACCTCCAGCTGGGGATCCGCATCGAGCATCTCGCTGACCCGGCGCCGGAAGAAACCGGAGTCGTCCACCACCAGAACGCGAATCGCCATGTTCCGTTTTCCTCGAATCCTTCGTTGCTCGTCGAATGCCGTCAGGCGTACATCTTCAGGAGACCGGGCACGTCCAGAATGATGGCGATACCGCCGTCCCCGGTGATGGTGGCGCCGGCCAGGCCGGAGAGGCCATGCAGCAGGGCCCCCAGCGGCTTGATCACGACCTCTTCCTGACCGATCAGCTCGTCGACGATGAAGCCCACGCGCTGGTTTCCGATATGCACCACCACCACGTGACCCTCCTTGGGCAGGGGTGCGTTCTGCTGGCCGCGCACCAGCCAGTGATTGAGATAGAACAGCGGCAGGGTGCGCTCGCGGATCAGGATCACGAGCTGGCCGTCCATGACGTTGGTGCGGGTGAGATCCAGATGGAAGATCTCGCTGACGTTGACCAGCGGCAGCGCGAACAACTGGTTGGCCAGGCGCACCATCAGCGTGGACATGATGGCCAGGGTCAGCGGCACCTTGATGTCGATACGGGTGCCACGACCGAGCTGCGAATCGATCTCGATGGAGCCGTTGAGCTGGGTGATGCTGGTCTTGACCACGTCCATGCCCACGCCGCGGCCGGAGATGTCGGAGATCTCCTTCTTGGTGGAGAAGCCCGGCGCGAAGATCAGGTTGTAGCATTCCCGGTCCTCGAGGCGGTTGGCTGCCTCGCGATCCATCAGCCCGCGCTCCACGGCGATGTCACGCAGCTTGTTTGGATCCATGCCGCGCCCGTCGTCCTCGATGGACAGCAGGATGTGATCGCCCTCCTGGGAGGCGGACAGGATCACCGTGCCCTCGCGGGGCTTGCCGGCCTTCTCGCGCTCGTCCGGCATTTCGATGCCGTGATCCACCGAGTTGCGCACCAGGTGCACCAGGGGATCGGCCAGGGCCTCGACCAGGTTCTTGTCGAGATCGGTGTCCTCGCCGATCATCTCCAGGCGGATTTCCTTGTTCAGGCTGCGGGCCAGATCCCGTACCACCCGCGGAAAGCGGCCGAAGACCTTCTTGATCGGCTGCATGCGGGTCTTCATCACCGACAACTGCAGATCGGCGGTGACCAGATCCAGGTTGGCCACGGCCTTTTGCATCTCTTCGTTGCCGGAGCGTTCGCCGAGCCGGGCGATGCGGTTGCGCACCAGCACCAGCTCGCCGACCATGTTCATGATCTCGTCGAGGCGCGCCGTGTCCACCCGCACCGAGGTCTCGGCCTGGGGCTTTTCCTTGCCCACCTTGGCGACTGCCTTGCCCGCCGTCTTCTTCGGCAGCACTTCGCCGCTGGCCGGTTTAGGCTGTTCGGCCGCCGGTTCGACCGGGGCCGGTGGCTTCGGCTTGTCGGCGGGTTCCTCGCCGCCGGCCTTGACCGCATCGGGCTTGAACTGGCCCTTGCCGTGGATCTGATCCAGCAAGGCCTCGAATTCGTCCTCGGTGATCTCGTCGCTGTCGGCCGCGCCGGTGCCGGCGGTGGGCGTTTCGGCGCCCTCCCCGGCCTTGACGGCGTCGGGCTTGAACTGGCCCTTGCCATGGATCTGATCCAGCAGCGCCTCGAACTCGTCCTCGGTGATCTCGTCGCTGGCCGCTTCCTGCCCATCGCTCTTTTCGGCGGCCGCGTCCGGGTTCTCCAGCGCATCGAGCAGGGCCTCGAATTCCTCGTCGGTGATGTCGTCGTCTCCAGCGGCTTTGTTCGCCGGGGCTTCGGTCGCGGCTGGCTCGGCCGCCGGTGCATCGGCACTCTCGGGCACGGTGTAGCGTTCCAGGGCGCTCAGCATGGCCGGATCGGCATCGCCCGGCATGTCGCCGGCGGACAGGGTCTCGAACTGTTCGCGCAGCACGTCGAGCACCGGCAGCACGGCGTCCATCAGCTCGGGGGTGATGGTGCGCTCGCCGTTGCGCAGCAGGTTGAAGATGTCCTCGGAACGGTGGCAGAGCTGCACCATGGGCTCGATGCCGAGAAAGCCGGCACCGCCCTTGATGGTGTGGAAGCCACGGAACACGGCATTGAGCATGTCCATGTCGTCCGGTTGCTGTTCGAGACTGACCAGCTGCTCGTCGAGCTGTTCGAGGATCTCGCCGGCTTCCACCAGAAAGTCTTGCAGGAGTTCGTCGTCCATCGGTTGGTCCCGTTGTCGTTCGTATCCGGCCTAGAAACCCAGGCTCGAAAGCAGATCGTCCACTTCGTCCTGGCCAGAGACGGTACTGGCCGTCTCCTTGCCGGGGATCACCGGTCCGTCGAGATCGTGTTCCTTCGGGCCGTCCTGCTCCCGTTCGGGCAGGCCGGCCACCTTGATCAGGTTCACCAGGTTGGCTTCCACTTCCTCCACCAGGGTGATCACCCGCTTGATGATCTGGCCGGTGAGATCCTGGAAGTCCTGGGCCATGAGGGCATCGGTCAGGTGGGCGCGCACCTGGCCGGCGTTCTGGTGCTGCTCGGCCAGAAAGGCTTCCAGCGAGCGGCTCAGTTCGCGAAAGTCATCGATGTTTAGTTCCTTGCGCCGAAATTGCTGCCAGCGTGCATGCAGATCGCCGGACTCGCTCTCCAGCTTCTCGCACAGGGGCAGGGATTCCTCGATGGCGGTGAGGGTGCGGTTGGCCGCCTCGTCGGTCTTGGCGATCACATAGTTGAGGCGTTCGCGGGCATCGGGAATGTCGTGCTCGGCGAGATTGGCGATACGATCGTCCATGCCGAAGGCGGAGATGGCGTCGTGCAGCTCGCGGGTCAGCTTGCCCACTTCCTGGTAGAGGGTGGTTTCGCGCACGTTGGCCAGTTCATCGACGATCTCGCGGGCGCCCTCCTCGTCGCCCCGCTCCATGCACTGCAGCAGATCGCGCACCCGCGCGACATTCTCCTCGTCCACGATGCGCTTTTCGATGGCTTCGCTCATCTGTCCTCCCCGCCGGTTCAGGCGCCGACCCGTTCGAAGATCTTGTCCATCTTTTCCTTCAGGGTCTGGGCGGTGAAGGGCTTGACGATGTAGCCGTTCACCCCCGCCTGGGCGGCCTCGATGATCTGCTCGCGCTTCTGCTCGGCGGTGACCATCAGCACCGGCAGGGTGGCCAGCTTGTCATCGGCCCGCACCGCCTTGAGCAGGTCGATGCCCTGCATGCCGGGCATGTTCCAGTCGGTGATGAGCAGGTCGTACTTGCCGGACTGCAGCATGGGCAACGCGGTGGTGCCGTCGTCGGCTTCCTCGGTGTTGGTGAAACCGAGATCACGCAGCAGGTTCTTGATGATCCGTCTCATGGTGGAGAAGTCGTCCACGATGAGAATCTTCATGTTCTTGTCCACGCAATTCCTCCGGCGATGCTGGTCGATGTTGTGTTGCGGGATGGCTGTCTCTGTGGACACTATCGGCCCGGATCCGGCGAAACTTGAGGGGGGTGGGGGGAAGAAAATTCGGGGCTTTGAAAGGGCCTCTGGAAAGAACACGGAGGGCGCGGAGGCGCGGAGGACACGGAGGTTTTGAGGATTTGTAACAAAGCACGGCATGTGGCCAGGGAGTGTGCAATCGCGGCGGGGGCGCCGCTCCTACAGGTATTTGCCAGCGGCTTCGAGGGAGATCTCTGGAAAGAACACGGAGGCGCGGAGGCACGGAGGTTTTGAGGATTTGTAACAAAGCACGGCATGTGGCCAGGAGTGTGCAATCGCGGCGGGGGCGCCGCTCCTACAGGCGATTTGCCCAGGGATTCGTTACATCATCAGGCGCCAACACCCAAATCAGTCCATCTCCGTGTTCTCCGTGCCTCCGTGCTCTCCGTGTTCCTTCCACTGAAGTCTGGAAACAGAGGGCGAAAAGATTTGAAGGGTGAAAACAGGCAGGAAGCGGCAAATGTTCACGGGTGTCAATCGCGGCTATGCGCCGCTCCTACAGGCGGGTAGCGGGTAACAAAATCAGCCACCCGGAAATCGCGGCGGGGGCGCCGCTCCTACAGGTGATTTGCCAAGGATGCGTTACATCACCTGACGCCAATCTCTAGCAATCCTCTCCGTGTCCTCCGCGTCTCCGTGCCCTCCGTGTTCCTTCCACCGAAACCGGTAGGAAGAAACGTTCAGCGGTCGACGTCGAAGCGGGCGGCCATGCGGGCCTGGAGGCGGATGACGGCCTGGCTGTGGATCTGGCTGACGCGGGATTCGGAGACGCCCATGACGGCGCCGATTTCGCGCAGGTTGAGTTCGTCGTCGTAGTACAGGGCCATGACCAGGCGTTCCCGTTCGGGGAGGCTGGCGATGGCTTCGGAGATGACCCGCTGCATGTCTTCCTTCTGCAGGCCGTCGAGGATGCCGGGGCCGCCGTCGGTCATGTTGTCGAGCATGGAGTCTTCGCCGTTGCCCATGTCCTCGAAGCTGAGCACCTTGTGATAGCAGTTGTCCTGCAGGATCTTGTAGTACTCCTCGAGGCTCATGCCGAGGGATTCGGCAATCTCGGTATCGCGGGCGTCGCGGCCTTCGTTGTGTTCGATCTCGCGCACCGCTTCGGCCACCATGCGCGCCTTGCGGTGTACCGAACGCGGTGCCCAGTCGTTCTTGCGGATCTCGTCGAGCATGGAGCCGCGGATGCGGATGCCGGCATAGGTCTCGAAGCTGGCGCCCTGGGTCTCGTCGTAGTTGCGGGAGGCTTCCAGCAGGCCGATCATGCCGGCCTGGATCAGATCCTCGAGCTGCACCGAGGCGGGCAGCCGGTTGATGAGGTGGCAGGCGATGCGCTTGACCAGCGGCGCGTGCTTTTCCACCAGATCGTTCTGATCGTGCGGGCGTGTCGAGGCATACATGGCGATGCCGTTCATGGCAGGGCCTCCATGGTATCGGGCAGGGGCTGTACCAGTCTTTCCACGAAGAACTCCAGATGTCCGCCCGCCCCTTTCGGAATGGGCCACTTGTTCACCTTGTCCGCCAGCGTGCGATAGGCCTGGGCGGCGCGGCTGCGCGGGAAGGCCTCGAGCACCGATCGCTGCTTGCGGATCGACTTGACCACATAGTCATCATGGGGCACATGGCCCACATAGTCCAGCGCCACGTCGAGGAACCGATCCGTCACCTTGGTGATGGTCTCGTACACCTCGCGGCCGTGCTGGGCGCTTTTGACCATGTTGCTCAGGATGCGGAAGCGGAACAGGCCGTGCTCCCGGTTGAGCAGCTTGATCAGCGCGTAGGCATCGGTGATGGACGCCGGTTCGTCGCACACCACCACCAGCACTTCCTGGGCCGCGCGGCTGAAACTGATCACGCTGTCGGAAATGCCGGCGGCCGTATCCACCAATAATACATCAATCTCGTGATGCAGTTCGCTGAAAGCCCGGATCAAACCCCCATGCTGGGAAGGGGTTAATTCGGCCATCATCTGCACGCCCGAGGCGGCCGGGATCACCGACAGGTTGCCGGGGCCGGGCACGATGATCTCTTCCAGGTCCCGCTCGCCGTTGATGACATGGGAGAGGTTGTACTCGGGATGCAGACCCAGCAGCACGTCGATGTTCCCCAGGCCGAGATCGGCGTCCATGATGGTCACCTGCTGGCCCTTTTCGGACAGGGCCATGGCCAGGTTCAGGGAGACGTTGGTCTTGCCCACCCCGCCCTTGCCGCTGGTGACGGTAATCACCCGCACGGGCCGGGGAGCCTGGATGCGTCGCAGGCCGCTGGCCTGATCGCGGATTTGTTCAACCGTGGGCATGGGCCACCATTCCACTCATTGCCAGAGAAATCTGTTCGTCGCGGCTGCCGGCCGCCACCTGCTGCATGATGGTCACCGCCCGGCTCACCAGCGTGTGCGGGCGCGCGGCGTGCAGATCCTCGGGCACGCGCTGGCCGTCGCTGAAACAGGCCACAGGCAGTTCATGCTCGATGGCGGCCGACAGGGCGCCGCCGAGGCTGGTGGTCTCGTCGATCTTGGTGAGGATGCAGCCGGCGAGCCGGACCTTGCGCCAGGCTTCGACGATCTCGCCGAGCACGCCGCGCTGGGCGTTGGTGGCGAGGGTCAGCCAGACGTCGATGGGGCGGGTGCCGCTTTGCAGCAGGGCGAGTTGTTCGTTCAGGGCCATGTCCCGCTGGCTCATGCCGGCGGTGTCGATGAGGATCAGTCCCTTGTCGGCCAGGTTGTCCAGGGCCGTCTGCAGGGCCTGGGCATCGGTGGCCACCACCATCGGCACGCCCATGATGCGCGCATAGCTGCGCAACTGCTCGTGGGCGGCGACCCGGTAGTGATCGGTGGTGATGAAGGCCACCGAGCGGTTGCCGTGGCGCAGCGCGTAACGGGCGGCCAGCTTGGCGATGGTGGTGGTCTTGCCGACACCGGTGGCGCCCACCAGGGCGGCCACGCCGCCGCGCTCGATGATCGAATTTTCGGCCACCGGCAAGCGGTGGGCCAGGCGGCCGAGGGCATGGCGCCAGGTGTCCTCGAAGGGCTGCTGCTCGTCACAGCCGTCGGCCAGTTCGCGGGCCAGGTTCGAGCTGAGGCCCAGGGCCAGCAGGCGTTGCAGCAGGCGGGCACGGTGGGGATGCTTCGCCGTCTCCTGGCCCCAGGCCAGGGTGGAGAGCTGGCCGAGCAGCAGGTTGCGCAGCGATTTCAGCTCGTTCTGCATCTCGGCGATGGCCGGATCCTCGCCCCTGGCCGGCGCCGGGGACGCGGCTGCGGGCGCGGCCGGTTCGGTGGCGGTGAAGCTGGGCGGCGGTTCGGGGATGTCGCGGCTGTAGCGGATGTCCTTCAGCGCTTCCTCGCGGGGATCGACCGCCGCTTCCGCCGGGGCCTCGGCGCGGGCGGCCAGCAGGCTCTCGTCGTAGTCCATGGCGGCGATCAGTTCCACGCCCCCGTCCACCTTGCGGTTGGAGAGGATGACCGCATCCGGGCCCATGCTCTGGCGCACCTGGCGAATGGCGCTGCGCATGTCTCTGGCGTGAAAACGTTTGATGTTCATGCTTCTCCACCCTGTGGGTTATCCGGGCTGCTCCGTCTGGCCGTCCACGCCGGGCGTCTGGCCCACGGTGGCGACGATGCGGATCTGCTTGTCGCTCGGTATCTCGTTGTAGGCCAGCACGTGCAGGGTCGGAATGCCGTGGCGGATGAAGCGGGACAGCATGCTGCGGATGGGGCTGGAGACCAGCAACACCGCCGGCTGTCCGGCCGCTTCCTGCTGCCGGGCCGCATCCGCCAGGGCGGTGTGCAGCCGTTCCGCCAGTCCGGGTTCGACGCCCATGCCGCCCCCCTCGTTGGCCTGCACGGTCTGCTGCAATATCTGTTCCAACGTCGGATCCAGGGTAATGACCGGCAGCTCCGCCTGCATCCCGTTGATTTGCTGGACGATCAGCCGGCCGAGGGCCTGGCGCACGGCGGCCGTCAGGGTGTCGGGGTCTTGACTGCGGCTGCCGTATTCCGCCAGCGTTTCGGCGATCGTGCGGATGTCGCGGATGGGCACGCCTTCGGCCAGCAGGTTCTGCAGCACCTTCACCACCACGCCGAGCCCCAGGGTGTCGGGCACCAGCGACTCCACCAGCTTGGGCGCCGACTTGGCCAGCTTGTCCAGCAGGTGCTGCACCTCCTCGTGGCCGAGCAGCTCGCTGGCATGGAGCTGGAGCTGCTGGCTGAGATGGGTGGCGATCACGGTGTTGGGATCGACCACCGTGTAGCCCATGGTCTGGGCCTGATCCCGATCCACCGGATCGATCCACAGCGCCTCCAGGCCGAAGGCCGGATCGGTGGTGGGAATGCCCTCGATGCTGCCGAACACCTGGCCGGGATTGATGGCCAGTTCCTTGTCGGGATAGACCTCGGCCTCGCCCACGGTCACGCCCATGAGGGTGATGCGGTAACCGGTGGGCGGCAGATCCAGGTTGTCGCGGATGTGCACCGGCGGCACCAGGAAGCCCAGTTCCTGGGAGAGCTTCTTGCGCACGCCCTTGATGCGGGCCATGAGCTG
>JALVBM010000393.1 GCA_027010665.1 Chromatiales bacterium | reverse complement strand
CTCCGGCGTATAGATGCCGCCGGCGACGGCCGAATCGCTCTTCGCATCCATGGCCAGGCCATACAGGCGCTTGCGCTCCACGTCCGAGCGCAGGTGAATGGCGGGCCAGCGCGCAAGCAGCCGATGCACCAGCGTCGACTTGCCGCTGCCCGACAGGCCATGGGTGATGACCAGTCGGGGTGAACCGGCACGGGTGTGTTCGCGGGCCAGGGTCACGTAATCCCGGTATTCCCGGATCTGTGCCGTGCGTTCTTCGGCATCGGGATCGGTCTGGCGCAGGCGCAGCGCCGCCACCTTGGCCCGCACCATGGCCCGGTAGGCGGCGAAGAAGCGCAGCAGCCGCACACCGGGATAGTCGCCGCTGCGAAACAACCATTCGTTCAGCAGCCAGGTGGCCAGTGCCGGATGGCCGCGGGCCTGCAGATCCATGTACAGGAAGGCCAGCTCGTTGATCACGTCGATGATGCGCAGCCGATCGTTGAATTCGATGCAGTCGAAGGGCACGGGCCGATCGCCGATGAGCACCAGGTTGTTCAGGTGCAGATCGCCGTGACCGTCGCGCACGAACCCTTCGTGCTGGCGCTGTTCGATGTACGGCGCAAGTACTTCGAACCGGCTCCGGCTCCAGTCGGCCAGATCCTGCAGTGCCCGTTCTTCTGCCGAACCCAGCGCCTCGGCGATCTGCGAGAAGTTCTCCTCGACGAAGTGCCAGACCGTCTCCGGCGCCCCGAAGGGGCTGCCGGGTTCGGCCCGCTCGGCCCGGGCCTGGAAGTCGGCAATCACCTGTGCCAGTTGCGCCATGCGGGCATCGTTCAGTTCGCCCCGGGCGAGCACGCGGCTGAGCAGTTGCGCCTCGTCGAAGCGGCGCATCTGCACCAGGTATTCGATGGCCTTGCCCGGGCCGCCGGGCCGGGGCGCTTCCGGCGTGCCGGTCACGGGTATCACGCCCAGATACAGTTCCGGCGCCAGGCGCCGGTTCAGGACCAGCTCCCGTTCGCACTGGGCCTTGCGTCGGGCCAGCGTGGCGTAGTCGAGAAAGCCGAAGTCCACCGCCTTCTTCAGCTTGTAGGCGAACTCGCCCACCAGCAGCACCCAGGAGATGTGGGTCTCCCGCACTTCGATGTGTTCTGCCGGGTGGGGCCACACTTCGGGCCGGCTCAGGGCCTGGACCAGGCGGGCCTGCTGTTCGGGATCGAGTTCCACCACCGTGTCCGTCCGTCGCGGATGAGAGGTTTCATCATCGCAGGCCGGCGGTGCATTGTCATCGGTCTTTCGCTGTCCCGGTGCGGCGATCATGGTAGGCTTGGCGCATCGTCCCGTATGAATCGGAATCCATCCATGATTCGCAGCATGACCGCCTTCAGCCGCCGGGAGCTCAGTGATCCGCTCGGCGACTTCACGCTGGAAATCCGCAGCGTCAATCATCGCTATCTCGATGTCACCCTGCGCCTGCCCGAGGAACTGCGCAGTCTCGAACCGATGCTGCGCGAGCGCATCGCCGCCCGCCTCGGCCGCGGCAAGGTGGAGGTGAACCTGCGATTCACGCCGGGCGAAGGCGAGGGCGAGGATCTGCCCCTGGACGATGCGCGGATCCGCAAGATCGCCCACGCCAGCCGGCACATCGATTCCTTTTTGTACAACCCCGCCCCGATCAGCTCGCTGGAGGTGCTGAAGATGCCCGGCGTGATTCGCAGCGAGCCGCTGGATCAGGCACGGCTCGCCGAGGTGGTCGGCCGGCTGCTGGATGCGGCCCTGGACGATCTGGTCGCCACCCGCGAGCGCGAGGGCGCGCGCCTGGCACAGATGCTGCGCGAGCGCACCCGGGCCATGCGCGGGATCGTCGAACAGGTGCAGGCGAAAATGCCCGAATACCAGCAGCTCTGGCGCGAGCGCCTGCTGGCCAAGCTGGCGGAAGTGAAGGGCGAGCTGGACGAAAACCGCCTGGAACAGGAAATGGTCTATTTCGCCCAGAAGACCGACGTGGCCGAAGAACTGGATCGCCTGCAGGTGCACCTCGACGAGGTGGAACGGGTGCTGGAACAGGACAAGCCGGTGGGCCGGCGCCTCGACTTTCTCATGCAGGAACTCAATCGCGAGGCCAACACCCTGGGCGCCAAGTCCATCCACGCCGAAATGACGAAAGCCTCGG
>JALVBM010000392.1 GCA_027010665.1 Chromatiales bacterium | reverse complement strand
CACCGTGGGCGGCGCGCTGGCCATGAACGCCGGCGCCCTGGGCAGCGAAACCTGGGAATTCGTCGAGTCGGTCGAGACCATCGATCGCCGCGGCCGGCGCCGCACCCGCACGCCCGGGGATTTCACCGTCGGCTACCGCTCGGTCGAAGGCCCGCAAGGGGAGGGATTCCTCGGCGCCACCTTCCGCCTGCAGCCGGGCGATGCCGACAGGAGCCTGGAGATCATCCGCGCCAACCTAGCACGGCGCGGCGCCACCCAGCCCACGCAACTGCCCAATGCCGGTTCGGTGTTCCGCAACCCGCCCGGCGATTACGCCGCCCGCCTGATCGAGGCCTGCGGCCTCAAGGGCCATTGCGTGGGCGGGGCCTGTGTCTCGGAGAAGCACGCCAATTTCATCGTCAACACCGGCACCGCCACGGCCGGCGACATCGAGACGCTGATCGCCCAGGTGCAGGCCACCGTGGCCCGCGAGCAGGGCGTGACGCTGGTGCGCGAGGTGCGCATCGTCGGCGAGGGAGGGGAGAACCATGGCCATTGACGCCCGTCCCTATCCCATCGATCCGGGCCTGTTCGGCAAGGTGGCCGTGCTGATGGGCGGCTGGTCGGCCGAGCGGGAGATTTCGCTCCGCAGCGGCGCGGCGGTCCTCGACGCCCTGCGTCACCAGGGCGTGAACGCGGTGGGCGTGGACGTGCAGCGCCCGCAGGTGGTGGCGGCGCTCTCGGCCGGCGGCTTCGACCGGGCCTTCAACATCCTGCACGGTCCCGGAGGCGAGGACGGCGTGATCCAGGGCCTGCTCGAGACCCTGCAGATCCCCTACACCGGCTCCGGCGTGCTGGCCTCGGCCCTGGCCATGGACAAGCTGCGCTGCAAGGAACTGCTCGAGGGCAGCGGCATCCCCACCCCGCCGTGGATGGTGCTGGAGGCCGACACCGCGCCCGGCCTGGTGGAGGCCACCCTGGGCCTGCCGGTGATGGTCAAGCCGGCCCTGGAAGGCTCCAGTATCGGCATGAGCAAGGTCAGCGAGGCCGACGATCTGCCCGCGGCCTACGCAGCGGCGGCCGCCTACGCCGGCGAGGTGCTGGCCGAGCGCTGGATCGGCGGGCGCGAGTACACCGTGGCCGTGCTCGGCGAGGAGGCGCTGCCGGTCATCGCCCTGGAGACGCCGCGCGAATTCTACGACTACGCCGCCAAGTACGAGGCGGACGACACCCGCTATCTGTGCCCCTGCGGCCTTGCGGCAGAGGAAGAACAGCGCCTGCAGCGCCTGGCCCTGGCCGCCTTCGAGGCGGTGGGGGCCAGCGGCTGGGGGCGGGTGGACATCCTCGCCGACACCGACGGCACGCCCTACGTCATCGAGCTGAACACGGTGCCGGGGATGACCGATCACAGCCTGGTGCCCATGGCCGCGAAGGCCGCCGGCATCGGCTTCGACGAACTGGTGGTGCGCATCCTCGCGCAGACCCTGCAACGGGAGGTGAGCCATGTTCGCGCGGGCTAGCCACGGCCAGGCGGTGGTGCGCGGCGAGGGCGGCCGCCTGCCGGCCCTGCCGTGGCGGTGGGTCGCGGCGGCCCTGGTCGCCGCGGCGGTGCTGGTGGCGCTGTGGCTGCTGGCCGGCCGGCTGGCCGATCCGGACACCCTGCCGATCCGCAAGATCCGCGTCGAGGGCGCGCTGGCCCACGTGGACGAGGGCATGCTGCGCCGGGCCATCGCCGGCAAGGTGCAGGGCGGCTTCTTCAGCGTGGACGTGGAGCGGGTGCGCCAGGCGGTCGAGGCGCTGCCCTGGGTGCGTCGGGCCGCGGTGCGGCGAATTTGGCCGGACACCCTGCAGATCCGGATCAGCGAGCAGCAGGCGCTGGCCGCCTGGGGCCGGGATGCCCTGGTGAACGTGCAGGGTGAGGTGTTCCGGCCGGCGGCAGACGCCCGGCCGCAGGGACTGCCCCGGCTCGTGGGTCCGGCGGGCCAGGCGCGGATCGTCAGCGAATACTACCGGGTGTTCTCGGACACCCTGGCGCTGGCGGGACTGGCCATCGCCGAACTGAAGATGGACGAACGGCATGCCTTCCGCCTGCGCCTGCGCAACGGCATCGCGCTGGTGCTGGGCCGCGAGCAGGTGGAGGAACGGCTGGACCGTTTCGTCCGCGTCTGGC
>JALVBM010000391.1 GCA_027010665.1 Chromatiales bacterium | reverse complement strand
GTGGACGATCACCAGACCCGCAACGCCCTGTATCTGACCGAAGCGGGCGCCGCCCGCCTGATCCTGCAGTCGGAGCTGAGCGCCGAACGCCTGGCCGGGGTGCTGGAGGAACTGTTCGCCCAGGGCCGCGAGGGGCTGCTGAAACTGGCCGGCACGGCCCGCCGCCTGGCCCGGCCCGAAGCCACCCGCAAGGTGGCCGGCGCCTGCCTGGAGGTGATGCATGGCTGAGTACGGACGCCGCGCCACCGACACCGTCCGCGGCGAGCCGGGGATGGGCCGCATCCGCCGCATCCACTTCGTGGGCATCGGCGGGGTGGGCATGAGCGGCATCGCCGAGGTGCTGCTCAACCTGGGCTACGAAGTCAGCGGCTCCGACCTGCGCGAAAACCCGGTCACCCGCCGCCTGGCCGATCTGGGCGCGACCATCCACATCGGCCATGCGAAGGAGAACATCGCCGGCGCCAACGTGGTGGTCACCTCCAGCGCCGTGTGGGCCGACAACCCCGAGGTGGTGGCCGCCCACGAGCAGCGCATCCCGGTGGTGCCCCGGGCCGAGATGCTGGCCGAGCTGATGCGCTTCCGCTACGGCATCGCCGTGGCCGGCACCCACGGCAAGACCACCACCACCTCGCTGGTGGCCAGCGTGCTGGCCGAGGGCGGGGTGGATCCCACCTTCGTCATCGGCGGCCGCCTCAACAGCGCCGGCAGCAACGCCCGCCTGGGCGCGGGCCGCTACCTGGTGGCCGAGGCCGACGAGTCCGACGCCTCGTTCATGCACCTGCAGCCGATGATGGCGGTGGTCACCAACATCGACGCCGATCACATGGAAACCTACGGCGGCGACTTCGAGCGCCTGCGCGGCACCTTCGTCGAGTTCCTGCACCATCTGCCCTTCTACGGCCAGGCCATCCTCTGCATCGACGATCCGGAGGTGCGCCACATCCTGCCCGAGATCAACCGGCCGGTGACCACCTACGGCTTCGCCGACGAGGCCGACGTGCGCGCCGCCGATCTGCGCCAGGAAGGCACCCGCACCCATTTCACCGCCTGCCTGCCCGAAGGCGAGTCCTTCGCCGTGACCCTCAACCTGCCGGGCCGGCACAACGTGCAGAACGCCCTGGCGGCCATCGCCGTGGCCCGCGAGATCGGCATCGGGCACGATGCCATCGCCCGCGCCCTGGCCGGTTTCCAGGGGATCGGCCGCCGCTTCCAGATCTACGGCGACTACGCCACCCCCAACGGCACGGTGCTGCACGTGGACGACTACGGCCACCATCCCCGCGAGGTGGCGGCCACCATCGAGGCCATCCGCCAGGGCTGGCCCGGCCGACGCCTGGTGCTGGCCTTCCAGCCGCACCGCTACACCCGCACCCGGGATCTGTTCGAGGACTTTACCCGGGTGCTGTCCACCGTGGATGCCCTGGTGCTGCTGGAGGTCTATCCGGCCGGGGAGGCCCCCATCGCCGGCGCCGACGGCCGCTCCCTGAGCCGGGCCATCCGCGCCCGCGGCCAGGTGGAGCCGGTGTTCGTCGAGCGCCTCGAGGAGCTGGCGCCGGTGCTGCGGGGCGTGCTCCGCGAGGGCGACATCCTGCTGACCCTGGGCGCCGGCAGCATCGGCGCCGAGGCCGGCCGGCTGCGCGAAGCGCTGGAGGCGAAGGCATGATGGCCGCGCAGAACGCCATGTTGCGGGGCACCCTGCGGCGCGACGAGCCAATGGCCCGTCACGTCTCCTGGCGCGCTGGTGGCCCGGCCCGCACCTTCTACGTGCCGGCCGACGCCGACGATCTGGCCCACTTCCTCGCCGCCCTGCCGGAGACCGAGCCGCTGCTGTTCGTCGGCCTCGGCAGCAACCTGCTGGTGCGCGACGGCGGCTGGCCCGGCGCCATCGTCGCCCTGACCGGAACCCTGACGGAACTCGCCATCGACGGCGAGCGGGTGCGCGCCGGCGCCGGGCTGCCCTGTCCGCAACTGGCGCGGCGCACGGCCAGGGCCGGCCTGGCTGGCCTCGAGTTCCTGTGCGGCGTGCCCGGCACCGTGGGCGGCGCGCTGGCCATGAACGCCGGCGCCCTGGGCAGCGAAACCTGGGAATTCGTCGAGTCGGTCGAGACCATCGATCGCCGCGGCCGGCGCCGCACCCGCACGCCCGGGGATTTCACC
>JALVBM010000390.1 GCA_027010665.1 Chromatiales bacterium | reverse complement strand
GAGATCGATCCCAACCTGTGCACCGAATGCGTCGGCCACTATGACGAGCCCCAGTGCATCGAGGTCTGCCCGGTGGACTGCATCATCAAGGATCCGGACAACGAGGAGACCGAGGAGCAGCTCCTCGCCAAGTACAGGATCCTGCAAAGCGCCTGAGACCGGATTCCCGCCCCTTCGGATCTAAACAGCCCACAGCGTTTGTGCGATGATCGCCACTTTTCCCGCCATGGGGCGAGAGGGACAATGAAACCACTGATTGGCATCATCATGGGGTCCACTTCCGACTGGGAAACCATGCAGCACGCGGCCGCCATCCTCGAGCAGTTCGAGGTACCGCACGAGGTGGAAGTGGTCTCCGCGCATCGCACCCCCGACAAGCTGTTCGACTATGCCGGCTCGGCCGAGGCGCGCGGCCTGCAGGCGATCATCGCCGGCGCCGGCGGCGCCGCCCACCTGCCGGGCATGGCCGCGGCCAAGACCACGGTGCCCGTGCTGGGCGTGCCGGTCCAGTCGAAGGCCCTGAACGGGCTGGATTCGCTGCTCTCCATTGCCCAGATGCCCGCCGGCGTGCCGGTGGGCACGCTGGCCATCGGCCGCGCCGGCGCCGTCAATGCCGCCCTGCTGGCCGTGGCCATCCTCGGCAATGCCGAGCCCCGTTACCGCGAGGCGTTGCAGGCCTACCGTCGGCAACAGACGGAGCAGGTGCTGGCGCATCCCGATCCCCGCCAGCCGGCATGAGAGTCGGAATCCTCGGCGGCGGGCAACTGGCCCGCATGCTGGCGCTGGCCGGCAGGCCGCTGGGACTGGACTTCGAGTTCCTGTGCCCGGCCCCCGATGCCTGCGCGGCCCCGCTCGGCCACCATCGCCATGCCGGATTTCACGACGAGGACGCCCTCCGCGCCCTGGCCGCGTCGGTGGACGTGGTCACCTACGAGTTCGAGAACGTGCCGGCCGAGACGGTGGCCGTCCTGGAAGGCCGCGTGCCCGTGTATCCGCCCCCGCCGGCGCTGGCCCATGCCCAGGATCGCCTGCGCGAAAAGACCCTGTTCCGCGAACTGGACATTCCCACCCCGGCCTTCGCGCCTGTCGACGATCTGGCGCAGTTGAGGGCGGCGATCGAAGATATCGGCCTGCCGGCGGTGCTCAAGACCCGCACCGAAGGCTACGACGGCAAGGGCCAGTTCGTGCTGCGCGAGGCCGGCCAGGCCGAGGCCGCCTGGGCCGCCATCGGCGAGGTGCCGGCCATCCTCGAAGCCTTCGTGGACTATTCGCGCGAACTGTCCATCCTTGCCGTGCGCGGGCGGGACGGTGAAATCCGCCATTATCCCCTGTCCGAGAACACCCACGAGCGGGGCATCCTGCGCCTGTCCGTGGCCCGGCCCGGCGAGGCCCTGCAGAGCCGGGCCGAGGAACTGGTCCGCCGCCTGCTCGAACGGCTCGACTACGTGGGCGTGATCGCGCTGGAACTGTTCCAGGTGGGCGACGCCCTGCTGGCCAACGAATTCGCCCCCCGCGTGCACAACTCCGGCCACTGGACCATCGAAGGCGCCGAGATCAGCCAGTTCGAGAATCACCTGCGCGCCGTCCTCGGCTGGCCGCTGGGCAGCACCGATCCCGTCGGCTTCGCCGCCATGGTCAATTTCATCGGCCACCTGCCCCCGGCCGAAGCCGTTCTGGCCCTGCCCCACACCCACCTTCACGACTACGGCAAGACGCCCCGCGAAGGCCGCAAGGTCGGCCATGCCACCGTGCGCTATCCCGACGCGGCCACGCGGGATCGCGCGGTCAGCATCCTGCGCGAACGGATCGCGTAATACGGCCTGGTCCCGGATGCCGGTATCGCCGGCAATTCACGGCTGTCCGGCCGTAATCCGCAAAAAAATTACTCATACCTGTTTCTGAAATACCAAGGTTCTAGAACGAACCCTGTATGGCAGGCCGGTTTTCCGTTTGCTAAAGAAAATACCGGATTGGGAACGGATCGGGCTGCCCGCGACACGGCGGCCCGGATCCGGATACCAATCCCGGTTTCTTCTGTCCGTTTCGTGTTTGGGGCTGACCGCCCGCCCGGCCCAGGGATGGGGAAGCCGCGTTAACCACCGAAAATGCTGCTGTCTGGGGGGAGGTGAAAGATGAAACGGATTCTTGGCTGGTTGTTTCTTGT
>JALVBM010000389.1 GCA_027010665.1 Chromatiales bacterium | reverse complement strand
GGGATGTTGTTGAGGCGGATCAGCGGCGTGTTGCCCTCGCCGAGGCTGATGATGCGGGTGTCGTCGTGCACCGGCAGGCGATCGCGGTACTTGTCGATGAGGCCGGTGTAGCGGTTGCGAAATGGCATGTCGTTTGGCTCCGAAGTTGTTATGAAAATCCAACGCAAAGGCGCGAAGGCGCAGAGTACGCAAAGGATTTGCGTGGGTTGTGGCCGGTGGCCGTTTCAGGCGATCGCGCGGGTATGCGTTGTTGTGTTCGGTATTAGTGACGGCGGATTTCGTGGTTGTCCGCCGTCGGTGCTCGTATCTTGTCTCGTCGGGTTCTCTGCTTTTCTGGACAGTTGCAATCGGTTCGGGTTATCGCGGCGGGGCGCCGCTCCTACATGACCAACATCAGCTTTGCGTTCTTTGCGTCTCTGCGTCTTTGCGTTGAAGTTTTCCCAATCCTCAATCCGCCCCGAGGGTTTCCATGCGGATGCGCACCACCTTGTCGTGGATGGCGGCGAGGTTCTCGATGGCGGCGATGGCGTCGTTCATGCTGGCCTCGCGCACCCGGTGGGTGAGCAGGATGATGTCCACCTTGTCGGTGCCGGGGCGCGGTTCCTTCTGGATGATGGCCTCGATGCTGATTCCGGCGTCGCCGAGGATGCGGGTCACTTCGGCCAGCACGCCCGGACGATCCTCGGCCAGCATGCGCAGGTAATAGGCAGTCTCCACCTGATCCATCTCCAGGATAGGCAGGTCCGAGAGCGCATCGGCCTGGAAGGCCAGATGGGGCACGCGGTTCTCGGGATCGGAGGTCAGCACCCGCACCACGTCCACCAGATCGGCCACCACGGCCGAGGCCGTGGGTTCGGCACCGGCGCCGGCGCCGTAGTACAGGGTGGGGCCGACGGCATCGCCCATCACCAGCACGGCGTTCATCACACCGTCCACGTTGGCGATCAGGCGCCGCTCTGGGATCAGGGTCGGGTGCACACGCAGCTCGACGCCCGCGTCGGTGCGCCGGGTCAGGCCCAGGTGCTTGATGCGGTAGCCGAGTTCCTCGGCATAGGCCACGTCCTCGCGGGTGATGTTGCTGATGCCTTCGGTGTAGGTGGCCTCGAACTGCAGCGGAATGCCGAAGGCAATGGAAGCGAGGATAGTCAGCTTGTGGGCGGCGTCGATGCCTTCCACGTCGAAGGTGGGATCGGCTTCGGCGTAGCCCAGTTCCTGGGCCTCCTTCAGCACGTCGGCGAAGTCGCGGCCCTTGTCGCGCATCTCGGTCAGGATGAAGTTGCCGGTGCCGTTGATGATGCCGGCCAGCCATTCGATGCGGTTGCCGGCCAGGCCTTCACGAATGGCCTTGATGATGGGAATGCCGCCGGCCACGGCCGCCTCGAAGGCCACCATCACGCCCTTTTCCTGGGCGGCGGCAAAGATGGCGTTGCCGTGCTTGGCGATCAGCGCCTTGTTGGCGGTGACCACGTGCTTGCCCTGATCGATGGCCTGCATGACCAGATCGCGCGCCAGGCCGTCGCCGCCGATGAGTTCGACCACGATGTCGATGTCGGGATTGTTGACCACGGCGAAGGGATCGGTGGTCAGTTCGATGCCGGTGGTCTCGCAGATCCGGGGCTTGTCCAGATCGCGGGCGGCGGCCTGCACAATGCGGATGCCGCGCCCGGCCCGGCGGGTGATCTCCTCGCCGTTGCGTGCCAGCACGGTGACCGTGCCGCAGCCGACCGTTCCCAGTCCCAGCAGTCCGACTTTCACCGCATCCACGTTCGCGTTACCTCTTGGTCAATTGGCTTGTTGTTGGGGTTGTCCGGTCCGGCGGAACATGTCGCGGATGCCGCGGATGGCCTGCCGGGTGCGATGTTCGTTCTCGATCAGGCCGAAGCGCACGTGATCGTCGCCGTACTCGCCGAAGCCGATGCCGGGCGAGACGGCCACCTTGGCCTCCTTGAGCAGCAGCTTGGAGAACTCCAGCGAGCCCATCTCCCGGTAGGGTTCGGGGATGCGTGCCCACACGAACATGGTGGCCTTCGGTTTCGCCACCGCCCAGCCGACCGACTCGAGGCCGTCGCAGAGCACGTCGCGGCGTTTGCGATACATCTCGGCGATCTCGCGCACGCAGTCCTGTGGCCCTTCCAGGGCGGTAATGGCCGCCACCTGGATGGGCGTGAACATGCCGTAGTCAAGATAGGACTTCATGCGCGCCAGGGCGGCCACCAGCTTGGGGTTGCCCGACATGAAGCCGACCCGCCAGCCCGGCATATTGTAACTCTTGGACAGGGAGAAGAACTCCACGGCCACGTCCTTGGCGCCCGGCACCTGCAGGATGGAGGGCGCCACGTAGCCGTCGAAGACGATGTCTGCATAGGCCAGATCGTGCACCACCCAGATCCGGTGCTCGCGGGCGATGGCCACGACCTGCTCGAAGAAGTCCAGCTCCACGCACTGGGTGGTGGGATTGCCAGGGAAGTTGAGCACCAGCATCTTGGGCCGTGGCCAGGAATCCTTGATGGCCTTCTCCAGTTCGTCGAAGAAGTCCCGGCCGGGCACCAGCGGCACGTGACGGATGTCGGCGCCGGCGATGATGAAGCCGTAGGGATGGATGGGATAGGCCGGATTGGGCACCAGCACCGCGTCGCCGGGACCCACGGTGGCCAGCGCCAGATGGGCCAGGCCTTCCTTGGAGCCGATGGTGACGATGGTCTCGGTCTCCGGATCCAGCGACACGTCGAAGCGGCTCTGGTACCAGTTGGCGATGGCCCGGCGCAGGCGCGGGATGCCGCGGGAAAGGGAATAACGGTGGGTGTCGGGGCGCAGGGCCACTTCCACCAGCTTGTCGACGATGTGCCGCGGCGTGGGCTGATCCGGGTTGCCCATGCCGAAATCGATGATGTCCTCGCCACGGGCGCGGGCGGCCGCCTTCAGCTCGTTGACGATGTTGAAGACATACGGCGGCAGGCGCTTGATTCTGGGAAAATCGTCGTTCAAGGGGAACCCGACTGAAAATCAATCACTTGAGAGCATGACCGCCCGCTTCTCCCGTGCCGCGGGCCGCCTCCACAAAAGCTGGTAACATTACCGGCAGACAGGCGCGAGGTCAATTGCCATGCCGTTTTCCGGCCGGATTCCGGAGGAATGTTCAAGGTCATGAAATTCGTTCAGGACAACGGGGCGGAAATCCGGGTCCAGGGCTACGATCCGGGCGAGATCCGGTTGCATCTGCCGCGCGCCCTGGCCGGTGACATCCCCATCGATGCCGAAACCGGCCTGGCGACCCTGACCCGAAGCTGTCTCCTGGCGCGCGACTTTGTCAATCCTGACTGGGCCCCGTCGAACCTCACCGCTCTCGCGCCGGCCCACCTGGAGTCCCTGCTGGAGCGTCAGCCCGATCTGGTCCTGCTCGGCACGGGCGGGCGGCTGATCTTTCCGGCTCCCGAGGTTCTCGTTCCCCTGCAGCAGGCCGGCATTGGCGTGGAAGTGATGGATACGCCGGCGGCCTGCCGTACCTTCAACATCCTGGCGTCCGAGGGTCGGGAAGTGGTGGCAGCGTTGTTCATGCCCGATTGAGACGGCCTGTCTCAGAACAGGGCATGGATGCCGAGATAGACCCCGTCGAAACCGTAGATCACGTCCGTCCGACTCTCGGCATCGTCGATGACCACGTCCGCATCGAAATAGGAAATGCCCAGAACCCCGCCGAAATGCCGGCTGAAGCGATAGCGGGCGTTGAGGCCCGTGGAGATCACGGTGGCCGCCACGCCCTGGTATTCCCCCGTGATGAGCGAAATGTCGCTGCTGATGCTCCACTGGGGCGTGAAGGCGAACCAGAACGACAGGCCGAACAGGGGCAGCGGCGCCGTGACACTGGCCTCTTCCTCGATGCGGGATTCCGTGCTGCCATCGGGGTATGTGATGGTGCCTTCCGCGTCGAACAGATAACGAATGTCGAGCGTGTTCAGGCCGATATAGCCCTGCACGCGGCTGCGTTCGTCCTCGTACCAGGTGTTGGCGTAGTAGAGGCTGAAGAAACGGGTCTGATCCAGAAAGCGGGCCCGGCCCGTGATCGTGACATCTTCCAGGGTGCCGTCGAAATTGAACAGTTCGGATTCGCGGCGCACCTGGAAATAGGCGAAGCCCAGCGCATCGTCCGCCGAGAAACGATAGACGCCATAGACGACCGGAATGCTGTCGCTGCGGGGCAGGCCGAGATTGCCTTCGGCATCCAGGTAGATGACCCGGTTCTGCTGCTTGTCGCGGTAGCGGACGCTGGCATCGAAGCGCACCACCGAGTAACCCACGCCGATGCCGGTATCGGCCTGCCTGTCGAAGGACGCGCCGCCAGAATCGGCCATCGGCGGCGTGGCGGCGGCCGGGCCGACAGCGCCGAGCAGCAACAGGCAACAGAGGCACCCGGCTCGCGCCCGGAACATCGTCTTCATGTCGGGTTTCCCGGTGCAGCGATCGAAATGGCCGTGGCCGTTACTTGAACAGGGCCTCGACCGAGAAGCCTTCCTTCTCGAGGATGTCGCGCAGCTTCTTCAATGCCTCGAGCTGGATCTGGCGCACCCGCTCGCGGGTGACGCCGATGGTATTGCCCACCTCCTCGAGGGTGGAGACGTCGTAGCCGTGCAGGCCGAAGCGCCGCTCCACCACCTCGCGCTGCTTGTCGCTGAGCTGGGCCAGCCACTTGTCGAGGTTGGCCTTCACGTCGTCGTCCTGCAGCAGAATCACCGGGTCCACGTTGTTCTCGTCGGGGATGGCGTCCAGCAGCGGGTTGTCGGCATCGTGCCCCATGGGCGTGTCCACCGAGGCGATGCGCTCGTTGAGCCCCAGCATGCGCTTGACCTCGGCGATGGGCTTGTCGAGCATCTCGGCGATTTCCTCTGCGGAAGGCTCGTGGTCCAGGGTCTGGGCCAGGTGACGTGCGGCCCGCAGGTAGATGTTGATTTCCTTGACCACATGGATGGGCAGGCGGATGGTGCGGGTCTGGTTCATGATGGCCCGCTCGATGGTCTGGCGGATCCACCAGGTGGCGTAGGTGGAGAAGCGGAAGCCCCGCTCCGGATCGAACTTCTCCACCGCGCGGATCAGGCCCAGGTTGCCCTCCTCGATGAGGTCCAGCAGGGCCAGCCCGCGGTTGAGATAGCGCCGGGCGATCTTCACCACCAGGCGCAGGTTGCATTCGATCATCTTCTGGCGGGCGGCCATGTCGCCCTTGAGGGCCAGACGGGAATAGTGTTTTTCCTCTTCGGCAGTCAGCAGGGGGGAGTAGCCGATTTCGTTGAGATAGAGGCGGGTGGCATCGAGCTGGCCGTCGGGAATGGCGCCGGCCTCGTAGCGGACCGGTTCGTCCGCGATCGTTTCGTCTTCCGCGACCGGTGGAATGACGTCTTCAGTGTCCTCGACGAGCAGGGGCTCGTCGGTGGCGTCCGGCAGGACTTCGATGTCCGTTTCCCGGTCGTCGCCGGGTTTGCCCGAGTCGCCTGTTTCCATGACCATCGACTGACCTCTTTACCCTTCTGGTGGCAGGTAGCGCAACGGATCGACGGGCTTGCCGTTGCGGCGGATCTCGAAATGCAGCATTACCCGATCGGCCCCCGTTCTTCCCATATCGGCAATGTGCTGACCCGCCTTGACCGTGTCGTTCTCCCTGACCCGGATGCGCTGGTTGTGCGCGTAGGCGCTGAACCAGATGTCGTTGTGCTTGATGATGACAAGGTTACCGTAACCGCGCAATCCATTGCCACTGTAGACCACCTTTCCCGCCGCGGCGGCACGGATCGGCGAACCGGCCCGTCCGGCGATGTCGATCCCCTGCCGTCGCGGATCGCCGGCCTTGAAGCGGCTGATGACCTTGCCCCGCGCCGGCCAGTGCCAGCGACTGACGGTTTTGACCGGTTTTCTGCCGGATGATTTCGATGATGGCGCCGCCGGTTTCGTGGACTTCGTCCGGGCCGGGGATTTTGTGACCGGTTTCGCATTTCCGCTGGCGGAAGCCGGTTTCCGGATCTGCAGTTTCTGACCGGGATAGATGGTATAGGGAGGGCGTATGCCATTGCGGGCGGCGACCGTGCGATAGTCGAGCCCGTACTGCCAGGCGATGGAATAGAGCGTCTCCCCCTTGCGCACCACGTGCACGGCCGGCGGGGGTTTCGGGACGCGCGGCCTGGATGGCTTCGTTGTCGTCGCGTCGCGCTGCTTGCGCTGGGAATAGCCTTCGCCATAGTCGACGAAGCGGGTACCGCTGCAGGCCGTGAGCGCCAGCAGGAACAGCCAGAGGGTGAGATGGCAACGCCTCATCAAACCCCGTAGACAAGGAAGACCACGATGGCCGCGGCGATCACGATCCAGCCGAGCCGATCGATGTAGCGGTGGATGACGGCCTCCATGCGCGCGCCGCCCATTCTCATCAGCCCGGCCACCAGATAGAAACGCGCGCCGCGGCCAATCAGCGAAGCCAGCACGAACGGCAGGAAGCTCATGGCCAGCGCGCCGGCGGTGAGGGTGAACAGCTTGTAGGGAATGGGCGAGAAGCCGGCCAGGAAGACCACCCAGATCCCCCAGGTATCGAACCAGGCCCGCACCTCCTGGTATTTCGGGCCGTAACCGGCCTGCCGGATCAGCGGTTCCACGAGTTCGAAGGCGAACAGACCGATGAAGTAGCCGAAGATGCCGCCGATGACCGAAGCCACCGTGGTGATGGTGGCAAAGGTCCAGGCGCACTGCGGCCGGCGCAGGGCCATGGGGATCAGCATCACGTCCGGCGGAATGGGGAAGAAGGACGATTCGGCGAAGCTCAGCCCGCCCAGGTACCAGGTGGCGTGGGGATGCTCGGACCAGTGCAGCACCTTTTCCATGAGCCGCGAAAACAGTTTCATTCGGTCTCCCCCGCCCGCAGGGGCACGAAACTGACCCAGCCGAGAAACCGTTCCTTGAAGGTGTCGCCCTCGCGGGTAATGAGGCGCAGGCGCTGCTGTCCCGGGGGGCCGCTCGGGATCACCAGCCGGCCGCCGTCGGCCAGCTGTTCGAGCAGTTCCCGCGGCACTTCCTCGGGCGCGGCGGCCACGAGGATGCCGTTGTAGGGCGCATGTTCCTTCCAGCCCCAGGTGCCGTCGGCATGCTTGTAGCGGATGTTGCGCAGTCCCAGCTTGCGCAGTCGTTCGCGGGCCTGATCCTGTAGCCCGGCGATACGCTCCACGGTGTACACCTCCGGGACCAGCTGGGCCAGAATCGCCGTCTGGTAGCCGGAACCGGTCCCCACCTCCAGCACCTTCTGCGGCACCCCGTCCTCGAGCAGGGCCTCGGTCATGCGCGCGACCACATAGGGCTGGGAGATGGTCTGGCCGAAACCGATGGGCAGGGCCGTATCCTCGTAGGCGCGGCTGGCCAGGGCTTCGTCGACGAAGATGTGCCGGGGGGTGCTGGCCATGACGCTCAGTACCCGTTCGTCCCGGATGCCGGCCTCGCGCAGGCGCTGCACCAGGCGATCCCGGGTGCGCTGGGAGGTCATGCCGATACCCTGGAGTTCGGTATTCATGCCAGATCGCCCAGCCATGCGCCGAGGGGCTCGATACTGTCGTGGCGGGTGAGATCCACCTGCAGGGGGGTCACCGACACGTAGCCGTTGCGCAGGGCGTGAAAATCGGTGCCGGGACCGGCATCCTGCTCGGCACCGGCAGGCCCAACCCAGTAGATGGGCCGGCCGCGGGGATCGGTGTCCTGAATCACCGGTTCCGACTTGTGGCGGTGGCCGAGACGGGTGGCCCGGATGCCCCTGACCTGGTCCAGCGGCAGATCGGGAACGTTGACGTTGAGGATGGTGTCGCGGGGCAAGGGATGGCGCTTGAGGTTCTCGACCAGGCGGATGACGATTTCCACGGCCGTGTCGTAATGCTTCGCCTCCTGACCCACCAGGGAGACGGCAATGGCCGGCAGGCCGAGGAAGCGCCCTTCCATGGCTGCGGCCACGGTGCCCGAATAGAGGACGTCGTCGCCCATGTTGGCGCCGGCATTGATGCCGGAGACGACCATGTCCGGCTCCTGGGCCAGGAGGCCGGTGATGGCCAGATGCACGCAGTCGGTGGGCGTGCCGTCCACGCGGATGGACCCATCCGGGGTTTCCCGGGCACGAATGGGCCAGTCGAGGGTCAATGAATTGCTGGCGCCGCTGCGATCCCGGTCCGGGGCCACCACCTGCACTTCCGCCAGGGTCCGCAGGCCGGCCGCCAGGGCGCGAATGCCCGGCGCCTCGTAGCCGTCGTCGTTGCTCAATAGAATCCGCATACGGGGTAAATCGTTCCTGCCGGGCATTCGTTCGGGTCCAACTATACCGGAAAAGCCGACAGGGCTCATCGCTGCGGACCTTTGATCCCGTGCATTGAATGGGGCAACATGGGCGCCCGTTTCCGCCTCTGCCACGCCCATGTCCGACGACAAGATCAGCGACGAGGATCGCGCCCTGTTCCGCAAGGCGGTGGCCGGCACCCGCCGGCTGGAAAAGACCCCGCGCATCCAGCCCCGCAAGCGCCG
>JALVBM010000388.1 GCA_027010665.1 Chromatiales bacterium | reverse complement strand
ACATGCTCAACCGGCTGGCACCCGAACTGCGCATCCGCGTGATCAACGTGGTGGATCTGATGACCCTGCAGCCCCACGAGGAACATCCCCACGGCCTGCCCGATGCCGAGTTCGACGCCCTGTTCGGCACCGACATGCCGGTGATATTCGCCTTCCACGGCTATCCCTGGCTGATTCACCGCCTCACCTACCGGCGCCGGTTCCACGAGCATCTGCACGTGCGCGGCTACAAGGAGGAAGGCACCACCACCACGCCCTTCGACATGGTGGTGCGCAACGATCTGGATCGCTTCCACCTGGTCATGGACGTGGCCGACCGCGTCCCGGCCCTGAAGGATCGCGCCGGGCACATCCATCAATACATGCACGACAAGCTGGTGGAGCACCGGGAATACATCACTACCCATGGCGAGGACATGCCGGAAATTCGGAACTGGAAGTGGCCAAAAATACAGGGACGAGGAACGAGGGACGAGTGACGAGGAAAACCGTGTCGTTAGATGTCTCAAAATTTCATGCAGAACATGGTCTGCAAAATACGATTGGCAAGCTTGTGGGACCATTTACAGCAGGTACACCTTTGAACCCTGACAGGAATAGCCTTTCACCAGGACGAGAACCATGAATCCTTCTCCCTATGAGTTGCGCCCCGATCTGCCGGAAGAACTGGCGGAACTGCGCATCCTGGCCCTGGACCTGCGCTGGTCGTGGAGTCACGTGGCCGACCGCCTGTGGCGGACCATCGACGCGGAACTGTGGCACCACACCCGCAATCCCTGGCTGATTCTGCAGACCGTCAGCCTGCGCCGCCTGAACGCGCTGGCCGGCGACGAGCACTTCCGCCAGTTGATCCAGCAGTTGCGCGAGGAACAGGTGGCGGCCCTGACCGGGGATTCCTGGTTCGAGCGCAAGTATCCGGACGTCTCGCCAACCACGGCCTATTTCTGCATGGAATACGGGCTCACCGAGGCCCTGCCGCTGTATTCGGGCGGCCTGGGCGTGCTGGCCGGCGATCACCTCAAGACCGCCAGTGAACTGGGTGTGCCGCTGGTGGCCGTGGGCCTGCTCTACCAGCAGGGCTACTTCCGGCAGGCGCTCGGCGCCCATGGCGAACAGCTCGCCTTCTATCCGTTCAACGATCCGTCACTGATGCCCATCACGCCGGTGCGCAACGCGGAAGGGGAATGGATCAGCATCCCCCTCGAACTGCCCGGCCGCACCCTGCGCCTGCGCCCCTGGCAGGCCCAGGTGGGCCGCATCACCCTGTACCTGCTGGACAGCAACGATCCCCTCAACGATCCGGCCGATCGCGGCATCACCAGCGAACTCTATGGCGGGGGACGAGAACTGCGCCTGCAGCAGGAACTGGTGCTGGGGATCGGCGGATATCGTCTGCTGCAGGCCCTGGGCAATGAACCGGCCGTCTGTCATCTGAACGAAGGCCATGCCGCATTTGCCGTGCTGGAGCGCGCCCGGCTGTTCATGGTCCGTAACCGGGTCGATTTCGAAACGGCATTGATGGCCACCCGGGCCGGCAACCTGTTCACCACCCATACGCCGGTCGATGCCGGTTTCGACCGGTTCGATCCGGAACTGGTCCGGCACTATCTCTCGCCCTGGGCGGAGCAGGCCGGGGTCGCCATCGACGTTCTGCTGCGCCTTGGTCGCAGCCATCCCCGGGCCGCCAACGGCGAGCCCTTCAACATGGCCTGGCTGGGCATTCACGCCAGCGGTGCCGTCAACGGTGTCAGTCGGCTGCACGGAGATGTCAGTCGCCATCTGTTCCAGCCGCTGTTTCCCCGCTGGCCGACCCGCGAAGTGCCGGTCGGGCATGTCACCAACGGCGTGCACGTTTCAAGCTGGGATTCGCCCGAATCGGATCGCCTCTGGACCGAGACCTGCGGCAAGGAACGCTGGCGGGAGGAACCGCAGGCCATGCGCGAGAACATCCTCGAGCTGGCCGACGAGGCCATCTGGGAGATGCGCACCCGCAACCGACAGCGGCTCATCCAGTGGATCCGCCGGCGACAGCCGGGACGGCAGATCATCCAGACGAACGTCGAGGATTTGCTCGATCCCAACGTGCTGACCCTGGGCTTCGCCCGTCGCTTCGCCACCTACAAGCGCCCCAATCTGCTGCTGCACGATGCGCAGCGTCTGGCCCGTTTGCTGAC
>JALVBM010000387.1 GCA_027010665.1 Chromatiales bacterium | reverse complement strand
GGGGGATGTCCTTCAGGTGCAGCAGATCGGCGCCGATCAGCACGCCCAGGGTGCCGCTGACGTAGGCCAGGGGCGCGGGATTGTCGGGCGCGAGCATCAGGGCGGTGAAGGCGGTGACCAGCGGGGCCAGCAGCAGCGGCATGCCGATGCCCATGCCCTTGATGGGCTGGCTGAAGGCATAGCTGACGGCGCTGACGATGGCGGTGGCGGTGACCACGTCCATCAGCGGCAGTTGCTGGCGCACCAGCAGATAGAGACTGAAGGCGACAGGAATCAGGGCGCCGCCGACGTTGACGCTGATCAGCGTCTCGCCGTTGTAGGGCTGGATGCGGCCGAGGATCCAGGGCGGCAGTTCCGGCGGCGGTTCGGCTTCCATCGGCTCGCCGTGAACCTTGAACAGGGGCAGATTGATCAGGCTGCCGATCAGGGTCGCGAACAACAGGGTCGCGGCGCCTTCCGGCGACAGGCCCAGCTTGTCCAGCACCAGCCCCAGCACCTGCAGTTGCAGGAGCACGAACAGGAACACCACCAGGAAGGCCAGGACGATGAAGTGGGCGGGCTTCACGGGCATGGCGGTGTCCTCACAGCAGGGGTTGCAGGGTGGCGGCGAGCATGTCGGCCAGATGGATGGCATTGCTGGCGTGGACGATGGCGTCGGAACTCCAGACCTCGGCCACGCCGGCCTCGCGCAACAGCGCCTCGGCGCCGGGGGCGAACAGGGGGTGGGTGACCAGGCAATGGACCGTGGCGGCGCCGGCGGCGCGCACGGCCCGGGCCGCCTCGGCGATGGTGTAACCGGAGCTGATGACGTCGTCCACCAGCACCACGGTGCGCGCGCGGAAGTCTGTGTCCGGCAGGTGAATGCGCACCTGCCGGTCGCCGAAGCGTTCCTTGGTGGCCACGGCATGGTCGAAGCCGCCGGCGGCGGCCACCTGGGCCACCCACTGTTCCGATTCGGCATCGGGGCCGAGCAGCAGGGGATTCTCCACGCGGCCGGCGAGGAACTCGCCGAGTCGGGGCGCGGCGGAGAGGTTGATGGCCGTCTCCAGCGGCACGGCCGCGTGCAGGTCGTGGATGCGGTGCAGATGGGCGTCCACCGTGATCAGCCCGTCCACCAGGCTCGCCAGATGGCGGCCGATGATGCGCTGGCTGACCGCCTCGCCCGGATGAAAGGCCTTGTCCTGACGCATGTAGCACAGGTAGGGGGCCACCAGCAGGATGCGTTCGGTACCGAGATCGCGCAGGGTGGCGCAGGCCAGTTGCAGTTCGATCAGCTTGTCGTTGGGGCGGTCGAGGCTCTGGCAGAAGACGACTGTTGCCGGGGGCGTGGCGGGAACGGTGACCTTGCTCTCGCCGTCGGGGAAGCGGTGAACGTCGGTGGCCGTGAAGGGCAGGTCCAGCGCCTTGGCGAGGCGCGCGGCCGGCTCCCGGTAGCCCGGCAGGCTGGTGACCAGGGCACTCATATCTCCAGATAGCTCCGGGTGATTTCGCGTTCGGGACCGATGCGAAAGCCCTTGTCACGATTGGCGAGGTTGCGGGCGAAGCGGAAGTCGGCGGGAAACTCGGCCTGGATGCGATACAGGGGTTCGCCCTTTTCCACCCGGTCGCCGAGTTTCTTGTACAGATCCACCCCGGCGTTGAGATCCATGGGCGCACCGGCCAGGCGGGCGATGCGGGCCATCTGGTAGTTGTCGATGGCAGTGACCCAGCCATCGGCATCGGCCAGGACTTCCTCGTTGAGCGGGGCTTCGGCCGGGATGGGCTCGGCCGGGCCCTGGGCCTCGATGATCTGCTGCATCTTGCGCAGAGCGCGACCACTTTCCAGGATGTCGCGGGCCAGGTTGTAACCCTGGCCGCCGCGCACGTCCGGGTCGAATTCCAGGATCCGTCCGGCCAGGTAGAGGGCCTTCTGGCGCAGATCGTCCGGCGCCTCGCGATCGTTCTGCAGCACCTGCATCACGTCGCGGGCCTCCAGCGCCGGGCCGATGCCGCGGCCGATGGGTTGGCTGCCGTCGGTGATCACCACTTCCAGATGGATGCCCAGACGATCGCCGACGAACTCGAACAGCTTGCGCAGGCGCAGGGCCTGGTTCATGTGCCGCACCTTGGCGGTGGGGCCCACCGGGATGTCCAGCAGCAGGTGGGTGGAGCCGGCGGCCAGTTTCTTGGACAGGATGGAGGCGATCATCTGGCCT
>JALVBM010000386.1 GCA_027010665.1 Chromatiales bacterium | reverse complement strand
GAACCGTTCGGCCTGATCCCGGCCGCGGCCGGCAATACCGGCGTGCAGATGGGTGGCTGGTTCAACCGCGAGATCCGCTCCCTGGCCGACATGAAGGGCCTGAAGATGCGCATACCCGGTCTCGGCGGCGAGGTGCTGCGCCGCCTCGGCGGCACGCCCGTGAACCTGCCCGGCGGCGAGATCTACACCTCCCTGCAGTCGGGCGCCATCGACGCCACCGAATGGGTCGGCCCCTACAACGACCTGGCCTTCGGCCTGTACAAGGCGGCGAAATACTACTACTACCCCGGCTGGCACGAGCCTGGCACCACCCTCGAGGCCCTGATCAACCGCAAGGCCTTCGAGAAGCTGCCGAAGGATCTGCAGGCCATCGTCCTCAACGCCTGCCGCGTGGTCAACCAGGACATGCTCGCCGAGTACATGGCGCGCAACAACCAGGCCCTGCACACCTTGGTGACGAAGCACAAGGTACAGCTGCGCGCCTTCCCCGACGACGTGCTGGCGAAACTGCGCGAACTGTCCGAACAGGTGGTGCAGGAAGTGGCCGGCCGGGACAAGACCACCCGGGCCATCTACGAATCCTTCCGCAACTTCCGCCAGCAGGTGATGGACTGGCAGCGGATCTCGGAACTGGCGTATCTCAAGGCGCGGGGTTGAGGAACAAAAATCCAACGCAGAGGCGCGAAGGCGCAGAGGGCGCAAAGGATATGGATATGTAGGAGCGGCGCCCTCGCCGCGATGGACGAAGCCTTCAAAACCCTAACACACGATGCCCTTTTCCAAGGCCGCAAGCCTGTTGTTCCTTGGCCTCGCCACTCGGCAATGCTGTATCGCGGTGAGGGCGCCGCTCCTACAGTCGTCGAAAGACCAAATTACAAACCGTCTTTGCGCCCTCTGCGCCTTCGCGTCTTTGCGTTGGGTTTTCTACCCTTCCCTTTCAGCCACCAGCCTCAGCGCCAGCGAATTGATGCAGTAGCGCAATCCCGTCGGTGGCGGGCCGTCGGGGAAGACGTGGCCGAGGTGGGAGTCGCAGCGGGCGCAGCGCACTTCGGTGCGGGTCATGCCGTGGCTGTGATCCGTGACTTCCTTCAGGGCATCCGCCGACAGCGGCTGCCAGTAGCTGGGCCAGCCGCTGCCCGAGTCGTACTTGTGGCGGGACGAGAACAGTGGCGCACCGCAGGCGGCGCAGTGGTAGGTGCCGGGTGTCCTGCAGGCGTGATACTCGCCGGAGAAGGGTGGTTCGGTGCAGGCCTCGCGCAGGATGCGGTAGCGTTCCGGGTCGAGTCGCTGGCGCCAGTCGTCGGTATCGCTCATGTACGCAAGCGTAGCACGGCCTCACGGCCCGCCGTACACCACCCCCGGCAGCCAGGTGGCCAGGGACGGCCACAGGGCGAGCAGGCCCAGGGCCAGGAGCTGGATGGCGATGAAGGGCATCACGCCGCGGTAGATGTCGGCGGTAGTGACCTCCTTCGGTGCCACGCCGCGCAGGTAGAACAGGGCGAAGCCGAAGGGCGGAGTGAGGAAGGAGGTCTGCAGGTTGATGGCGATCATCACCCCCAGCCAGACCGGGCTGATGTCCATCATCAGCAGGATGGGCGCGACGATGGGCACCACCACGAAGGTGATCTCGATGAAGTCGAGAATGAAGCCCAGCAGGAACATCACCAGCATCACCACCAGCAGGGCCCCGGCCTTGCCGCCGGGCAGATCGGTGAGCAGGTCGCGCACCAGATCGTCGCCGCCGAAGCCGCGGAACACCAGAGAGAACAGCGAGGCGCCGATCAGGATCAGGAACACCATGCTGCTGACCTCGGTGGTGGTGCGCATCACGTCCCTGAGGATGGACCCGTTCAGGCGCCGCTGGAAGGCGGCCAGCACCATGGCGCCCACGGCGCCCACCGAGGCCGCTTCGGTGGGGGTGGCGGCGCCGGCCATGATCGAGCCGAGTACCAGCACGATGAGCAGCAGTGGCGGCACCAGCACCCGGAGCACGCGCAGGGCCAGTTCGCGGCCGTGATAGCGGCGCGCCTCGGCCGGCAGGGCCGGGGCCCGTTCCGGGCGCCGCCAGGCAATGAGCAGGACATAGAGGATATAGAGGCCGACCAGCAGCAGGCCCGGAATCAGGGCGCCGGTGAACAGATCGCCCACCGAGACGGTCTCCGGCGAGAAGATCCCCATGTCGAGTTGGGCCTGCTGATAGGCGGAGGCGAGCACGTCGCCGAGCAGCACCAGGATGATGGACGGCGGAATGATCTGGCCGAGGGTGCCGGAGGCGCAGATGGTGCCGGTGGCCAGGCGCGGATCGTAGCCGCGGCGCAGCATGGTGGGCAGCGACAGCAGGCCCATGGTGACCACGGTGGCGCCGACGATGCCGGTGGAGGCGGCCAGCAGCATGCCCACCACGGTGACCGAGATGCCGAGGCCGCCGCGCAGCGGCCCGAACAGGGCGCTCATGGTGTCGAGCAGCTGATCGGCCACCTTCGAGCGCTCCAGCATCACGCCCATGAACACGAACAGGGGCACGGCGATCAGGGTCACGTTGGTCATCACCCCGTACAGGCGGTTGGGCAGGGCCTGCAGGAAGGCGTCGTCGAAGGTGCCGGTGAAGTGGCCGAGCAGGGCGAAGGCCAGGGCCGTGCCCCCCAGGGAGAAGGCCACCGGATAGCCGGAGAGCAGCACCAGCCCCACGCACAGGAACATCAGCAGCGGCATGTACTCGGCGATCACAGGTCGTGCACCTCGTCCTTCGGCGGCGCCGGTGTCGTGCCGCCGGTGATCACGGCCAGGCTGCGGAAGGCGATGGCCAGGCCCTGCAGGATCAGCAGCGCCGGCATGGCCAGCAGCAGCGACTTGAGCAGCCACACGCCCGGAATGCCGCCGGCCTCGGGTGAGCCTTCCATCAGGTGCCAGGCTTCGCGCACGTAGTCCCAGCTGGCGACGAGGATGAACACGCACACCGGCAGCAGCAGCAGAACGGTGCCGAGCAGATCCACCCAGGCCCGGCCGCGGGGGCCGAACTTCTGGTAGAAGATGTCCACCCGCACGTGGGCATCGTGGCGCAGGGTGAAGGCGGCGCCGAGCATGAAGTTGGCCGCATGCAGGTAGCTGACCGACTCCTGCATGGCGATCCAGCCCAGGTCGAAACCATAGCGCAGCACCACCACGGCGAAGGTGATCAGCACCATCAGCAGGGTGAGGAAATGGACCCCGCGCTCGAAGCCGTCGATCAGCCGCCTCACCGGATCAGGCCCTCCGGGAGGCGGGGCTGCGGTGAGCGCCCACTATCCCTGACGGAAGTATGAATCGGCTCTGGTACGCAAGTTATACACATGGACGGTGAATCAAGGATTTATTGCGCGGTTTTTTCCCGGAATCGGAAATGGCGCTGCAAAAACAATGCAAGTCATTGATTGAAAGGCATTCTTTTTCCCTGATCCGGGAAGGCCGAGCCACGTTTATCAGCATTTGCTGAAATCGGCGCGCTGGCGCGGCGGTTCATCCACAAAGTTATCCACAGGCTTTTCCACTTGACGCCGGCAGCCGGAGGCGTTCTCCGGCGGCGATGCGCCGCTCCAGGATGCGCCGGAACACGTCCGGATCCTTGATGTGGGTCAGCTCGCCCTCGCGGGGGAAGTGCTTGTCCTGCAGGCGCGACAGCCAGAAGCGCAGGGCGGCGGCGCGCAGCATCACCGGCCAGGCTCCGTGTTCGGCCGGGGTGAATTCCCGTTCCTGCCGGTAGGCATCGAGAAAGGCATCGAGGCGCGGCGCGTCCAGTTCGCCCTCGGCGTCGGTGCACCAGTCGTTGACGGTCACCGCCACGTCGTACAGCAGCACGTCGTTGCAGGCGTAGTAGAAATCGATGATGCCGGTCAGGCGGTCGTCCACGAACAGGGCGTTGTCGCGGAACAGATCGGCGTGGATGACCCCGCGGGGCAGGGCGTCGTGGGCGTGCCGGCGCTGGAAGGCCAGTTCCTGTTCGAGCAGGCGGGCCTCGTCGGGCGAGAGTTTCGGCAGTACCCGTTCGGCGGTGGTGGCCCACCAGTGGGGGCCACGGCGGTTCTCGCGATGGCCCGGAAAGTCCTGCCCCACCACGTGCATGTGCCCCACCGCCCGGCCCAGCTCGGCGCACTGGACCGGATTGGGATGCTCCACGTTGTGGCCGGGCAGGCGTTGCACCAGGGCGGCCGGCTTGCCGTTGAGGGTGCGCAGATAGCGCCCCGAATCGTCGGCCACGGGATGGGCGCTGGGCACGTCGTGCTCGGCCAGGTAGGCCATCAGATCGAGAAAATAGGGCAGCTCGTCGGCCGAGAGCGCCTCGAACAGGGTCAGGACATATTCGCCGCCGGTGGTGGTGACGAAGAAGTTGGTGTTCTCGATGCCGGCGGAGATCCCCTGGTAGTCCACCAGTTCCCCGACGGCATAGTGGCGCAGGAAGGCTTCGAGCTCGTCGCGCCCGACAGGGGTGAACACGGACATCTCAGCGTGTGCTCCGGCACGGAAGGACAGGCATGGGGACTACCAGCGCAGCAGGATCCATTGGTTGACGGGCGGATTATCCAGATCATCGAACTGCTTATCCAGTATCCCGTCGCCGTCGGTGTCCACGAAATAGTAGGGCTTGCCCACCTTGGGCGTGACCTTGATGTAGCGCACCCGGCCGTTGACGCGGTATTCCTCGATGGTGCGATCCTCGCGCTGGATGATGGTCACCTCCGGTTCCGGAACCTCGGTGGACTCGGTCGGATCCACCGGCAGGGGGGGCGGCGGTTCGGCCGCGAACAGGGGCGGGGCGAGCAGGAGGCCGGCGAGCAGAAGGATGCGGTTCATGGGGAATGCTCCGGGTTACAAATCCAGCAGGATCTCGGCTTCCTCGGCGGAGGGTTCGAAGCCGCGGTGTTCGTAGTGTCGGAAGATGGCGTCCAGCACCGCCTCCGGCGAGTCGATTACGCACATCAGATCCATGTCCTCGAGATCGATCATCTTCTCCTCGGCCAGGGTGTGGCGGAACCAGTCGAGCAGGCCGGCCCAGAAGGGCTCGTGGACCAGGATCACGGGGATGCGCCGGGTCTTGCCGGTCTGGATCAGGGTCAGGATCTCGGCCAGCTCGTCCAGGGTGCCGAAGCCGCCGGGCAGCACCACGTAGGCCGCGGCATACTTGACGAACATCACCTTGCGGGAGAAGAAGTGCCGGAAGCGCAGGGAGATGTCCTGGTAGGGGTTGCCCGCCTGTTCGTGGGGCAACTGGATGTTGAGGCCGATGCTCGGCGACTTACCCTCGTAGGCGCCCTTGTTGGCCGCTTCCATGATGCCGGGGCCGCCGCCACTGACCACCGAGAAGCCGGCGTCGGAGAGGGCGCGGGCGATGTCCACGGTGAGCTGATAATAGGGGTGATCGGGCGGAGTGCGGGCCGAGCCGAAGATGCTCACCGAGGGCCGGATGCGGGCCAGGCGTTCGAAGCCTTCCACGAACTCGGCCATGATCTGGAAGATCTTCCAGGATTCCCGGGTGAGCATGGTGTCGTCGATGGGGCTCAGGCCGGGGTGGCGGGTCTTGTCCATAAGTACAGGGGCGAGTGGCGAGGGACGAGTGGCGAGGGGGAGTGTACCGCAATTCGGCGGCAGGGGCAGCGAAGCCGGGCGTGCCGGGAGACGGTTCCTGCTAGAATCCCGGCTTCGGTTCCCCCGGGGGCCGGGCGTTTTCCGCTTTCCCAATCGACACAGGGTTCTCGTACGCCATGAGCACGCCGTCCGACGACAAGCGCAAGCCCCTGATTCTGGTGGACGGTTCTTCCTATCTGTTCCGCGCCTATCATGCCATGCCCAATCTGACCAATTCGGCGGGCGAGCCGACCGGGGCGGTGTATGGCGTGATCAACATGCTGCGCAAGCTGCTCAAGGACTACGATCCGGAGCGCATCGCGGTGGTCTTCGATGCCAAGGGGCCCACCTTTCGCAATGAGATGTACGCCGAGTACAAGGCCAACCGGCCGCCCATGCCCGAGGATCTGGCGGCGCAGATCCCGGCCATCCACGCCATCATCGAGGCCATGGGCCTGCCGCTGCTGGTAGTGGAGGGCGTGGAGGCCGACGACGTGATCGGCACCCTGGCCCGGCAGGCGGTGGCGCAGGGCGTGCCGGTGGTGATCTCCACCGGCGACAAGGACATGGCCCAACTGGTCAACGATCACGTGACCCTGGTCAACACCATGACCGACACGGTCAGCGACCGGGAAGCCGTGATCGAAAAGTTCGGCGTGCCGCCGGAGCGCATCACCGACTACCTGGCCCTGATCGGCGACACCGTGGACAACGTCCCGGGCGTGCCCAAGGTGGGCCCGAAGACCGCCGCCAAATGGCTGCAGCAGTATGGCAGCCTCGAGAACCTGATACGGCATGCCGGGGAGATCAAGGGCAAGGTGGGCGAGAACCTGCGCGCTTCGCTGGAGCAGTTGCCGCTGTCGCAGGAACTGGTGACCATCCGCACCGACGTACCGCTGGACGTGTCCATCGACGATCTGCGCCGGCGCGCGCCGGACAGGGACCGGCTCATCGATCTGTTCCGCCGCTACGAGTTCAAGAGCTGGCTGGCCGAACTGCTGGACGAACAGGATGGCGAGGGCGAGGCCGCCGAAGCGATGGCCGAGGCCCGCTACGTGGCCATCCACGATGCGCAGGAACTGGAGGCCTGGCTGGCGCGCCTGCAGGCGGCCGAGCTGTTCGCCTTCGACCTGGAAACCACCAGCCTCGACTACATGGCCGCGGAGATCGTCGGCTGCAGTTTCGCCATCGAGCCCGGCGAGGCGGCCTACGTGCCGCTGGCCCATGCCTACGAGGGTGTGCCGGATCAGCTCGATCGCGACACGGTGCTGGAAAAGCTGCGCCCCCTGCTCGCGGATCCCGAACAGGCCAAGCTCGGCCAGCACCTGAAATACGACATGAACGTGCTGGCCAGCTACGGCATCGAACTGCGCGGCATCGCCTACGACACCATGCTCGAGTCCTACGTGCTCGATCCGTCCGGCTCCCGTCACGACATGGACACCCTGGCGCTCAAGTATCTCGGCTACAGGACCGTTCACTACGAGGACATCGCCGGCAAGGGCGCGAAACAGAAGTCCTTCGATCAGATCGACATCGACACGGCCGCGCCCTACGCCGCCGAGGACGCCGACATCACCCTGCGCCTGCACCAGACCCTGTGGCCGCGCCTGCAGGCCATCCCGTCGCTGGAGAAGGTGTTTCGCGAGATCGAAATGCCGCTGGTGCCGGTGCTCTCGCGCATGGAGCGCCGCGGCGTGCTGCTGGACGTGAAGCTGCTCGAGGAACAGAGCAAGGCCTTCGCCAAACGCCTCAGGGAACTGGAGGAAGAAGCCTGGACCCTGGCGGGGGAGGAATTCAACCTGGGATCGCCCAAGCAGCTGCAGGCCATCCTGTTCGAGAAGCTCGGCCTGCCGGTGCTGGCGAAGACGCCCAAGGGGCAGCCGTCCACCGCCGAGTCGGTGCTGCAGGAACTGGCGCAGGACTACGAGCTGCCGCGCATCATTCTCGAGCACCGCTCCCTGAGCAAGCTCAAGTCCACCTACACCGACAAGCTGCCAAGACAGGTCAACCCGCGCACCGGCCGGGTGCACACGTCATATCATCAGGCGGTCACCGCCACCGGCCGGCTGTCGTCCTCGGATCCCAACCTGCAGAACATCCCGGTGCGCACCGAGGAAGGCCGGCGCATCCGTCGGGCCTTCATCGCCCCGGCCGGCTACCGCCTGCTGGCGGCCGACTATTCGCAGATCGAGCTGCGCATCATGGCCCACCTGTCGGGGGACGAAGGCCTGCTGCGGGCCTTCGCCGAAGGCCAGGACATCCACCGCGCAACCGCCGCCGAGGTGTTCGGCGTGCCGCCGGAGCAGGTCACGGCCGACATGCGCCGCTCGGCCAAGGCCATCAACTTCGGTCTCATCTACGGCATGTCCGCCTTCGGCCTGGCCCGGCAACTGGACGTGGATCGCACCACCGCCCAGCAGTACATCGATCGGTACTTCGCCCGCTATCCCGGCGTGAAGGCCTTCATGGAAAGGATCCGCGAACAGGCCCGCGAGCAGGGTTACGTGGAGACCGTGTTCGGCCGGCGGCTCTACATCCAGGACATCAAGTCCGCGAACGCCGCCCGCCGCCAGTACGCCGAGCGCACCGCCATCAATGCGCCCATGCAGGGCACCGCCGCCGACATCATCAAGCGGGCCATGATCGCCCTGGACCGGCTCATCGAAAGCGAAGGCCTGGACGTGAACATGATCATGCAGGTCCACGACGAACTGGTGTTCGAGGTGGCCGATGATCTGGTCAGCGACGTCGAAGATCGGATCCGAGAGGTCATGGTCCAGGCCGCCGAGCTGCGCGTGCCGCTGGAAGTGGACATTGGCGTGGGGGACAACTGGGACGAGGCCCACTGAAGCGCGGGCCGCGTCGGAACACGTGCCGGAAGGAGGCAACCGATATGAAAATCATTGCAAGCGTCATGCTGGGCTCGCTGCTCCTCGTGAGCCAGGCCGTCGCCGGCGAGGTCACGGGCGATCGCTGGAAGATCGGCGTCGGGGGCTATGCGCTGTCCGACTTCGATGCCAACATCACCCTGGAGGATGCGAATTCGGGTGCCGGGGTTTCCATCAGTCCCATCGAGACGCTGGGCATGGACTTCAATACCACCGTCTTTCGCGTCGACGGCGGCTACCGTTTCTCCGATGCGCACAGCCTGCTGTTTTCCTGGTACCGGATTGCCAGCACGGGCACCAAGGTTCTGGGTCAGGACATCGAGTGGGACGACATCCTGATTCCGGCTACTGCCAGAGTGACCAGTGAACTGAAGTACGACATCTTCAAGCTCGGCTATCTCTGGTCCTTCTACCACAACGACAAGGTCGAACTGGGCGTGGGCGGCGGCGTGCACGTGACCCGGCTGAGCCTGCTGATGAACGCAACCTTCTCGGGTTCCGAACTGGAGACCCAGGACGTCAATACCACCGTGCCGTTGCCGGTCGTGATGTTCGTCATTGCCTACCAGATCAACGACAAGTGGCGCTGGTCCATCGACAACCAGTGGTTCAGTCTCAATTTCGAGACAATCCAGGGAGCCTACAACGACAATACCGCGCGCATCGAGTATCAGGCCTGGGACAACGTGTCCGTGGGCCTGGGCGTCGGGGTCAACAATCTGTTCATCGAGGAAGCGAACAGCGATTACGTCTTCCGCTATCGCAACCGCATCGCTGGCGCCATGCTGTACGTGGCCACCAATTTCTGAACCGGGGCACGAGCGGAAGCTCAGCTGCGATCAAACTGGGTCGAGGAGACAAAAACCCAACGCAAAGGCGCGAAGACGCAGAGAGCGCAAAGACATTTATGGACGGGTTGTTCACCGACTGTAGGAGCGGCGCCCCCGCCGCGATAAAACAGGACCGAGGAGACAAAAAATCCAACGCAAAGACGCGAAGGCGCAAAGAGCGCAAAGATGTTTATGGACGGGTCATTCACCGATTGTAGGAGCGGCGCCCCCGCCGCGATGCGGCGGTAGCTGGTGACGGGGTGCTGGTAGCTGGGAAAGGCAATGGACCGGATTTTACCCAGCTACTCGTCCCCAGCTACCAGCCACCGTTTGTCGCGGCGGGGGCGCCGCTCCTACATCAGGTAATACGATTCAGAACGCGGCGTCGAAGCCGACCAGCGCGTAGTTTTCCTTGGTCAGATGGCCGGTCCAGAGGGTGCCGGTCTTCTGTTCCGTATCCTGGAAGTCGCCGTTGA
>JALVBM010000385.1 GCA_027010665.1 Chromatiales bacterium | reverse complement strand
GTCTTGTCGCCGATCTTGCCGGAGAAGTCCACGCCCCAGGCCAGCTTGGGTGTGTCCCGGGTGCCACGGGCGGTGGAGCCGCTGATGGCGTTTTTCTGGCTGCCGCTGTAGCCGAACAGGCCCACGTTCATCACGGCAAGATCGAAGCCGAGTCGCCCGTAGAAGGCCTTGCCGTTGTCGTTGTCGAACAGGTGATCCGGGCGCTTGTAGCCGGGGCTGTTGATGCTGTAGTTGTCCTCGATGCCGTTGCCGTTGACCCAGCCCAGATCCACCGACACGGGACCGAAGGCGGTGCCGAACTGCAGGCCTCGATCGTAGGTCAGTCCGGCCATGCGATAGACCATGAAATCCTGGAAGGTCAGGCGCGTCTCGCGGGGGAACATCAGGTCCGAGACCTGGTACTGGCCGAGCATCAGGCCGACATCGGTATCGAACAGGTTGGCGTAGGAGAACCAGGCATCCTCGATGATGACCTCGCCGTTGCCGCCCTTTTCGGCGAAGATGCCGTAGAAGTAGTAGCTGATGTTCTCCGACAGCGGGGCGCTGGAGAGCAGCTTGATGAGATAGGGCGCCTGGATGTCGGTGTTGGCGCTCACTTCCTCGCCCGTGTCGACATCGATCGCCCTGGCGTCCCGATACTGCATATAGGCCTGGGTGCGCAGGGCCAGTGGCACCGACTTGGGCAGGGCCATCATGTCATCGCCGCCGGTGATGGTGCCGTCCTTCCAGTTGGGCAGCCGGTAGTTGCTGGCCACGAACTGCTCGCCGAACTCGTTGAGGCGCGGAAAGGCGGCGTGGCAGGCGGCGCAGCTCAGATCGTACTTGCGGGCAAAGGCGGGAATCGCCAGGCTTTCGGTGGGCCAGAGGCCGGCGAGCAGGAGCAGGGCAAGACTGCCGGCGAGGCCGCGAAACAGCAATCGTGTTCTCGACATGATGGGTTCCCCCGTTGGGCGTTTGCGTTGGATCCAGGGCAGGGCAACACTATCACTCCCGGGCCTGAAATCAAGCTGAAAACCCGGCGGCGAAACCGAGGAGGGCAACATGGCCGAACTGTGGCTGATGCGTCACGCCAAATCGGACTGGCATGAGCCCCGTCCCGACTTCGACCGCCCGCTCAATGCCCGTGGCGAGCGCGATGCCCGGGCCATGGGCGAATGGCTGGCCCGCCAGTCGGCACCGCCGGAGACGATCCTGGCCTCGCCGGCGCGTCGTGCCCGTCAGACCGCCAGCCTCGTGGCCGCGGCCTGGGGCTTTCCGGTCGAGCGTATCGACTACCGCGATGCGCTGTACCTGGCGGATCGCGACACCCTGGCGCGCCTCGTTGGCGACCGGCTGCGCGATGGACGGCAAGGCCTGCTGCTGGTGGGGCACAACCCGGGGCTGGACGAACTGGTTGCCTGGCTGGCCGGGACGTCGCCGGACCGCACCCGAAGCGGCAAGCTGATGACCACGGCGGCGGTCGCCGGTTTCACGGTGCCGGAGGGGCGTCTGCTGACGCGGCGCGGTGGGGAGCTGCGGTTCCTGGCCCGGCCGAAGGCGCTGAGGGAGGCAGGCTGGCCGGACTTGTCCTGAATCCAGACAGGGACATTTTTTCGTCCCGGCCGTGAACTTTCCGGCCGTACCCCGGTCTCAGTTCGTGTGCAGCCAAGCACTATTCCCGCAACCCTCCCTAGTGGGAATAATGGCCCGGACCCCCCAAGCCGGGCTGAGACTTGCCCCGGAACACCCTGTCTATCCCCACATGGTTCCGGGGTTTTTTTTGCCCGGAAACCGGGTTCGGCGAGATTTAACAATGGTTCACATTCTCCGGCTCGCCGCCGGCGGCCGGCAGGCTAGACTGAAATCCAACGGCAGTGCTTCTTCCGGTGGTTCCGACCTGTCCTCCTGATGCCCGTACCGGAAGAGTGCGACTTGACCCCGGAACATCTCTGCCCGTTTCCCCACATCCCAACCCCGGTTCCGGGGTTCTTTTTTATGGGTCGGGCATTTCCAGCCAGGCGCAGATCCGCTCACGGGCCTCTTCGACCCCGATGCCCTTGAGCGCCGAGAACAGCTGCACGCTGGTGTCGTGATAGTCGGCCAGATGCCGCTGTACCCGCAGCAGGGTATTGGTGGCCGGGCCGCGCCTGAGCTTGTCGGCCTTGGTCAGCAGCACGTGGACCGGCATGCGGGCATGCTGACACCAGGTCAGCATCTGGGTGTCGAAGTCGGTCAGCGGATGACGCACGTCCATCAGCAGGATGAGCCCGCGCAGGGACCGGCGGCCGGTCAGGTAGCGCTCCATGGCCTCGCCCCAGTGGCGGCGGACCTTCTCCGGCACACGGGCGAAGCCATAGCCCGGCAGATCCACCAGGCGCCGGTTGCCGTCGACGGCGAAGAACACCAGATGCTGGGTGCGGCCGGGTGTCTTGGAGGTGCGGGCCAGCGACTTGCGGCCGGTGATGCGGTTCAGGGCGCTGGACTTGCCGGCGTTGGAACGGCCGGCAAAGGCCACCTCGAATCCGGCATCCGGCGGTGCCTGGCGCGGATCGGGCACACTGAGCAGAAAGCGGACGTGGGCGAAGGACGAGCAGGACATGCAGGCTCCAGGGCGGTGATCTGGTCATTGTTTGATCCAGATCAGTTTTCATCGGCGTTCCGGCATGGCCGCTGCCAGCGTACGGCGCCATTACCGGCGGTCAGGCCAAATCCCGGAAAAAACCGCATTTCGCGATCATGGCCAGCCTGAACGGCAGCTGAACAGTGTACGGATTTTCCCGGCGGGAAACAGCCCGCTTCGCTTTTCCCTGATAACGGCTGGGGTATAATGGCCGCCAGCTTGACCCTGCCGGTGGCCTTGGAATAAGGTTCGCCTCCCCGAGGCAATTCGATGCAGGGCAGGTGTCGTGCCCGCGCAACCGCTGTGGCTGCATCGGGCAGAACAACGAAGCCGCCAAGGCGGCAAACACGTGACACGAGGAGAGAAAAGATGAAGAAGATCCTGACTGTGGCCGCAGCCGGCCTGATGCTGATGGGCGCCACCGGTGCCGCCATGGCCGATGCCGGCGAGAAGACCTACAAGATGGCCTGCTTCGCCTGCCACGGAACCGGCGCCGCCGGCGCACCCAAGTTCGGTGACAAGGCCGCCTGGGCTCCGCGCATCAAGCAGGGCAAGGAGACCCTCTACAAGCACGCCATTCACGGCTTCAAGGGCAAGAGCGGTGTCATGCCGGCCAAGGGCGGCCGTACCGACCTCAGCGATGCCGACGTGAAGGCGGCCGTCGACTACATGGTCGCGAACAGTCAGTGAGCCGACCTTCCATCCCTCGAACGTCCCAAGGTGGATTCATTTCATGAAGTATAAAGCGCTGATCTCCGTCATCACCCTGCTGGCCGTTGCGGTTTCCGCCCAGGCGGCCGGCGATCCGGAAGCGGGCAAGACCAAGGCCCAGGCCTGCTTCGCCTGCCATGGCGTCAATGGCGTCAGCACCAATCCCGCCTGGCCCAAGCTGGCCGGGCAGGGTGCCGACTACATTGCCAAGCAACTGGCCGACTTCAAGAGCGGCAAGCGTACCGAGCCGCTGATGGTCGCCCAGGTGGCCAGCCTGTCGCCGCAGGACATGGCGGATCTCGGCGCCTTCTTCGCCGCCCAGAAGCCGGACATCGGCGCCGCCGATGAAAAGCTGGTCGGCCTGGGTGAGAAGATCTACCGGGGCGGGAACAAGCAGTCGGGCGTGTCGGCCTGCATGGCCTGCCACAGTCCGACCGGGGCCGGCAATCCACCGGCCAAGTACCCGCGCCTCGGCGGTCAGCATGCCCCCTACGTGGCCAAGGCCCTCAAGGACTTCCGCAGCGGAGCCCGCACCAACGATCCGGCCAAGATGATGCAGAACATCGCAGCCCGGATGACCGATGCGGAAATCGAAGCGGTGGCCTCCTACGTGCAGGGCCTGCACTGAACGCCGAACGGACGTTCATCGGCAGTGACGGAAAGGGGGCGGTCGAACCGCCCCCTTTTCTTTTGCCGACCACGGAACTTTTCCCGGTGCCGCTCGCCCTACCTTGAGACCCGGGCCGAAACACGCAACGGTGCATGGCGTGCCATGGCCGGTTTGCTAGAATCGCACCACGACCGGCGCCGGATGCCGGTTTCCCCATTCCCGTAAGGAGGCTGCATGAAACTCTCCCGCGTGCTGTTCCTGGCGCTGACCCTGTTGCTGAGTCTGTCGGCCCGCGCCGAATACGACGAAGGCATCGAATACAAGCGCATCTCGCCACCCGTGCCAACCGAAGTGCCTGCCGGCAAGATCGAGGTGGTGGAGCTGTTCTGGTATGGTTGTCCCCACTGTTACCGCTTCGAGCCCCTGCTCGAAGCCTGGGTGAAGAAGCTGCCGGACGACGTGGTCTTCCGCCGGGTACCGGCGGTGTTCAATCCCCTCTGGGCCCTGCACGCCAAGGCCTACTACACGGCCCAGTTGCTCAAGGTCCTGGACAGGATGCACCCGGTGCTGTTCGATGCCATGCACGTCAGGCACCAGAAGCTCAACACGCCCCAGGCCATTCGCAAGCTGTTCGTGGACAACGGCGTGGATGGCAAGGCCTTCGATCAGGTGTTCAATTCCTTCGCCGTGGACGTGAAGCTGCGCCGGGCCACCGAACTGACCCGGCGTTATGGCATCGACGGCGTACCCAGCCTGGTGATCCAGGGCACCTACCGCACCGACGGGCCGCTGGCCAACGGTCACCAGGGCATGCTGAAGGTGGCCGATCACCTGATTGCCCTGGAGCGAAAGCGGCTGCGCAAGGCAAAGTGACGACACGGGTCGTCCGTTCAAGAAAGCCCATCGCCCGCCGATAGGATCCGGCAGGCCGACGACAAAGGAGTGGAGCATGAAAGCCGCGGAACTGTTCGTCCGCTGTCTGGAGAACGAGGGCGTCGAATACATCTTCGGCATACCGGGTGAGGAGAACCTGGATGTCATGGATGCCCTGCTCGACTCGTCCATCGAGTTCGTCACCGTGCGCCACGAACAGGGCGCGGCCTTCATGGCCGATGTCTATGGCCGTCTCACCGGCAAGGCTGGCGTGTGCCTGGCCACCCTTGGCCCCGGCGCCACCAACCTGATCACCGGCGTGGCCGACGCCAATCTCGACCACGCCCCGGTGGTGGCCATCGCCGGTCAGGCCAGTACCCACCGCCTGCACAAGGAGTCCCACCAGGTGCTGGACCTGGAGCTGATCTTCCAGCCCATCACCAAGTATTCCTCGCGCATCCTCACCCCGGACGTGATCAACGAAGTGGTGCGCAAGGCCTTCAAGCTGGCCCAGGCCGAGAAGACCGGCGCCTGCTTCATCGAGTTTCCGGAAAACATCGCCGAAATGGAGATCGACGCGGCGCCCCTGAAGGTCAAGCATGCCACCTCGCCGGAGCCGCCGCGGGAGAAGGTGGAGCGCGCCGCCGAGATCATTTCCAACGCCAAGAATCCCATGATCCTCGCCGGCAACGGCGTGATCCGGGGCAAGGCCTGGCAGCAGCTCACCGACTTCGCCGAGCGCCTGCGCATTCCCGTGGCCAACACCTTCATGGCCAAGGGCGTGATTCCCTTCAAGCATCCCATGGCCCTGGGGTCGGCCGGCCTGCAGGCCAACGACTACATCAGCTGTGGCTTCTCCAAGGCCGATGTGATCATCTGCATCGGCTACGACCTGGTGGAATACCATCCCTATCTGTGGCATCCCACCCGGGATCGCACCATCGTGCACATCGATCAGTCGCCGGCCGAGGTGGATGCCTACTATCCGGTGGAAGTGGGCGTCACCGGCGACATCAAGCATTCCCTGCTGCGCATCATGGAAGTGGCCACCCCTTCCACGGGCAACGCCATGCGCGCGCTGCGCGAGGCCCTGATCGAGGAAATGAACCAGCACAAGGACGATGTCAGCGTGCCCATGAAGCCGCAGAAGATCATCTGGGATCTGCGCACCGCCATGGATCTGGAGGACATCGCCATCTCCGACGTGGGTGCCCACAAGATGTGGATGTCGCGCATGTTCCGTTGCGAGTTTCCCAACACCTGTCTGATCTCCAACGGCTTCGCCAGCATGGGCATCGCCGTGCCCGGCGCCATCGGCGCCAAGCTGGCCCTGCCCGATCGCAAGGTGGTGGCGGTCACCGGCGACGCCGGTTTCATGATGAACTCCCAGGAGATCGAGACCGCGCTGCGCCTGAACACGCCCTTCGTGATCCTGATCTGGAACGACAGCGGTTACGGGCTGATCGAATGGAAGCAGATGAACCAGTTCGGCCGGCCGTCGAATGTGCGTTTCACCAACCCCGATTTCGTGAAATACGCCGAGGCCTTCGGCGCGAAGGGCTATCGCATCACCGAAGGGGAACAGTTGCTGCCCACGTTGAAAAAGGCCCTGGCCGACAATACCGTAAGTATCATCGACTGCCCGGTGGACTACAGCGAGAATCTCAAGCTCACCAGCAAGCTGGGCGAGATGATCTGCCCGATCTGACAGGGCAGTCATGAGCGACCTCGTCATGACCACACACCATTCCGAACGCATCCTGCGGCTGCTCAGTTACAACGTGCAGGTGGGCATCCGCACCCAGCGTCCCCGCCACTACGTGACCGGCAGCTGGAAGCACGTGCTGCCTTGTGCGCGGCGCATGGAGAACCTGGATGCCATCGCCCGGCGCCTGGCCCACTTCGACATCGTCGGCCTGCAGGAGGTGGACGCCGGCAGCCTGCGCAGCAATTTCATCAACATGGCCGAGTATCTGGCCGAGCGGGCAGGCTTTCCCTTCTGGTATCACCAGGTCAACCGCAACCTGGGCCGCCTGGCCAAGCACAGCAACGCCCTGCTCAGCCACTACCGGCCGGACGTGGTCGAGGATCTGCGCCTGCCCGGCCTGATCCCGGGCCGCCAGGCGCTGCTGGCCGGCTTCCATGGCGGCAGCGAGGCGCTGGCGGTGATCGTGGTGCATCTGGCCCTCAGTCGCCGGGCACGCCTGCAACAGCTCGACTATATCGCCAACGTGGTCAACCGCTATCCCCATGCCATCGTCATGGGCGACATGAACACCTATTGCGGCAGCCCCGAAATGCGCCGCCTGTTCCGTCGCACCCGGCTCATGGAGCCCATCGAAAACCTGTGCACCTTCCCAAGCTGGCGACCCATGCACAGCATCGATCACATTCTGGTGACCGAGACCCTGCGGGTGCGGCGGGCCGAAACCCTCGAGCAGCCCATTTCCGATCACCTGCCCATCATGACCGAAGTCGAACTGCCGGAGACCGTGCGCCTCACCCGGCTGGCGTCGCCGGAAGTGCCCGATTTCGACCAGTTCATGCACCGGGTGAAAGCCTGAGCCATGGCCCGGGACGGCGGCAGCCGCCAGGCGGATCACTGGCAGCGCAAGTACTACGACGCGCTGGCCGAGCTGGAGGAAAAGGAGAAGGCCTGGGGCGAGACCGAGGCGCTGCTGCGCCGGCTCGCTACCCGTCTCACGCTGGCCGCCGATCATCGCGATCCGGCCCTCGACCGGCTGCTGGACGATCTGCGCCGGGCCCTGCGCAACGAGCGCAATCCCCACCGCCTGCAGAAGCTGGTGGAAGAGGTCTCCGGCGTCATCGCCCGCCTGGACGACGGCAAAAGCCCCGCAGCCGATCCCGCCGCGCCCCTGAAGACCGTGTTCGCGCGCCTGCCGGTGCCCGAGGCCTATGCCCGCCAGCGCCGCTTCGTGGAACGCCAGCTCGAAAAGGCCGACACGCCGGACGCGGCCCGCAAGGTGGCCGGCGATCTGGCGGAGCTGGTCCTGCTGCTGCTCGAACGGCGGCCGCCGGACGGGCAGGCCACGCACGAACCGGGCGCAAGCGAGGCGGCGCCGGACGACGAGGGCGGCGGTTTCATCGCCAGCCTGTTCGGGCGCCGGCGCGAACGGGAAGCGGCAAGGACACCGGCGGAAGACGAAGCCCAGGCGCCGGAACCGGTCACCGGTATGGCCGCGTTGGGCGCGGAACCCGAGCAATGCCGGCACGCGGCCGAAACCCTGATCCGCCTGCTGGAACAGTCGCACTGGCCCGATCCGCTGCATGCCGAGGCCGAACTGCTCAAGCGCCGGCTCGAAGCCTGCCGCAACGAGACCGCGCTGCGGGAAGGCCTGCTGGCGACCGCCGAGCTGTTCAACGGCCTGCAGGCCCAGGTCCAGCGCGAGAAGCAGGAACTGGAAGCCTTCCTGCGCCAGCTCACCGAACGCCTGGCCGAGCTGGACCGTGACATCCGCACCACCGCCCGCCTGCAGGCGAAGAGCGAGCAGGCGGAACGGGACATGGACACCCGGGTGCGCGAGGAAGTCAGCGGCATCGAACGCAGCGTGGCCGATGCCGAGGATCTGGAAGCCCTGAAGACGGCGGTGCAGTCCCGGGTGATCCTGATCCGGGATCACATGGATCGTTTCCTGGAGAGCCAGCACGGCGTGCACGGCGAGGCGGCCGAGGTGATCGCCCGGCTCGAACGCCAGCTCGAGGCCGCCCGGAACGAGGTGACCGCCCTGCGGCAGGAAGCCGATGCGGCGCGCGAGGCGGCCATGACCGATCAGCTCACCGGCATACCCAACCGCATGGCCTACGATCGCCGCCTGGGCGAAGAGCTGGCCCGCTTCCGGCGTTACGGTTCGCCCTTCGTGCTGCAGGTGTGGGACGTGGATCGCTTCAAGGCCATCAACGACACCTACGGCCACGCCGCCGGCGACAAGGTGCTGACCATCATCGCCCGCCACCTGCACGACAGCGTGCGCGAGACCGATCTGGTGGCCCGGTACGGCGGCGAGGAATTCGTGATCCTGATGCCGGAGACCGACGTGGCCCACGCCCGGCCGGTGGCCGACAAGCTGCGCGAGTCCATCGCCGCCATCGAATTCCACTTCCGCGGCACCCGCGTGCCCGTCACCGCTTCCTGTGGCCTCGCCGAGGTCCGTCCCGACGACGATGCCGGAACGATCTTCCAGCGTGCCGACGGCGCCCTCTACCGGGCCAAGGAAAACGGCCGCAACCGGGTGGAATCCGCCTGAGGTTCCGTGACCTGGCCGGCTGACGGGTACTGGCCGAACGGGTCTATAATGCTTCCTCTGCCGGTACAGGAGTCCCCATGGACGCGCCCTCGCTCGATCAGCCCGATCTCTACCTCGGCCGCGAACTGTCCCTGCTGGAGTTCAACCGCCGGGTGCTGGCCCAGACTGTCGATCCGGATGTGCCCCTGCTCGAGCGGCTGCGCTACATGTGCATCACCTCCACCAACCTCGACGAGTTCTTCGAGGTCCGGGTGGCGGGGCTCAAGCAGAAGGTCAATCTGGGCGTCACCGCCGGTCCCCTCGACAGTCACACGCCCCAGGAAATCCTCAAGCTGCTCGCCGAGCGCTGTCATGCCCTGGTGGACGAGCAGTACCGGATCCTCAACGACGAGCTGCTGCCGGCGCTGGAGCGCGAGCAGATCCGCTTCATTCGCCGCACCGAGTGGACGAAGGATCAGGATGCCTGGCTGCGCAACTTCTTCGAGCACGATCTGCTGCCGGTGCTCAGCCCCATCGGCCTGGATCCGGCCCATCCCTTCCCGCGCATCCTCAACAAGAGCCTCAACTTCATCGTTGCCCTGCGCGGCAAGGATGCCTTTGGCCGTTCCGGCGGCATGGCCATCGTGCAGGCGCCGCGCGCCCTGCCGCGCCTGATCCGGTTGCCGGAGGAAACCGGCAGCGGGCCCTACGATTTCGTCTTCCTCTCCTCGGTGATCCACGCCTATGCCGGCGAGCTTTTCCCGGGCATGAAGGTCACCTCCATTCACCAGTTCCGCGTCACCCGCAATTCGGAACTGTTCGTGGACGAGGAGGAAGTGGACGATCTCATGCGCGCCCTCGAGGGCGAGCTGCCCTCGCGCCGCTACGGCGATGCCGTGCGCCTGGAGGTGGCCGACAACTGCCCGCCCGATCTCACCGAGTTCCTGATGAAGACCTTCGAGCTGACGCCGGACGACGTCTATCAGGTCAACGGCCCGGTGAACCTCAACCGGCTGCAGGCGATCATCGATCTGGTGGATCGCCCGGATCTCAAGTTCCGGCCCTTCACGCCGCGCATCCCGCCCGAGCTGTCGGCGGGCAGCAACGTGTTCGCGGCGCTGCGCAAGCGGGATGTGCTGCTGCATCATCCGTTCGATTCCTTCGTGCCCGTGATCGACTTCCTGCGCCAGGCGGCGAAGGATCCGGACGTGCTGGCCATCAAGATGACGCTCTATCGCACCGGCGCCGACTCGGCGCTGGTGGAGGCGCTGGTGCGCGCCGCCCGCGAGGGCAAGGAAGTCACCGTGGTGATCGAGCTGCGCGCCCGCTTCGACGAGGCGGCCAACATCGCCGTGGCCAACCGCCTGCAGGAAGTGGGCGCGCACGTGGTCTACGGCATCGTCGGCTACAAGACCCACGCCAAGATGGCGCTGGTGGTGCGGCGCGAGAATGGTGAACTGCGCGACTATGTGCACCTGGGCACGGGCAACTACCATGCCCGCACCGCGCGCCTGTATACCGACTATGGCCTGATGACCGCCGATCAGGAAATCGGCGACGACGTGCACAAGATCTTTCTGCAGCTCACCAGCCTGGGCAAGGTGAGCAGGCTCAAGCGCCTGCTGCAGTCGCCCTTCACCCTGTTCGACGGTCTGGTGGAACGCATCCGCCGCGAGGTGGCCAATCACCAGGCCGGCAAGCCGGCGCGCATCGTCGCCAAGATCAACTCGCTGGTGGAAAAGCGCATCATCCAGGAACTCTACCGCGCGAGCATGGCCGGCGTGGAAATCCGCCTGGTGGTGCGCGGCATGTGCAGCCTGCGCCCCGGCGTGCCGGGCGTGTCGGAGAACATCGAGGTGCGCTCCATCGTCGGCCGCTTCCTCGAGCACACCCGGATCTACTACTTCGAGAACGCCGGCAAGCCCGAAGTCTTCTGCGCCTCCGCCGACTGGATGGAACGCAACCTGTTCCGCCGCGTCGAGACCTGCTTCCCGATCCTCGATGCGCGCCTGCGCAAGCGCGTCATCCACGAGCTCGACTACTATCTGCAGGACAACACCCAGGCCTGGATCCTCCAGCCCGACGGCACCTACGTCCGCGCCCGCCCCGCCGAAGGCGAACAACCCCTCTCCGCCCAGCAGGCCCTGCTCGCGGAAATCTGCGGCGAATAGTTGGAAGAAACGCAGAGAGCGCAGAGACGCAGAGGCCGCAGAGGGTTTTGTTGCCTGGATTTATTCCTGTAGGAGCGGCGCACAGCCGCGATAAAAACAGGTCCGAGTGGCGAGTGCCGAGGGCCGAGGAAAACAGGGCTTCCGGAATCGAGAACCTATTGATCAAATGGAGACACAGGGCTTCGACTATCGCGGCTGAGCGCCGCGCCTACACCATCCAATCTTTGCGACCTTCGCGTCTCTGCGTCTTTGCGTTGGGTGTTTATTCGAACGCCAGCCCGAATCCCGCCTTCGCCAGATACCCCGCCTCCTGCTGCAGATCGGCCGCGGTCAGCGGATGTTCTTCCAGCCAGCCCTCGGGAAAGGTCAGGGTCAGCGTTTTCTTCTTCACCTCGAGCGTAAAGTCCGGCAAGGGTGTGTCGCTGCGTGCCCGGTGCAGGACCACGGCCAGGCGCAGCAGCAGGGCGAGGCGGGTCAGAGGTTTGATCCAGGATTCGGGCAGGGACTGGAACTCGGCCTGGGGAAACTTGCGCCGGTGGGCGCGCACCAGGGTGGCCATCACTTCCTGTTCGGGTTGCGAGAAGCCGGGCATGTCGGCGTGGCGCAGCACGTAGGCGCCGTGCTTGTGATAGCCGCTGTGGGCGATGTCCATGCCGATCTCGTGCAGCCGGGCCGACCAGTCGAGCAGGCGGGCCAGGTTGTCGTCGTCCAGTTGCCAGTCGGCCATGGCCTGCTGGTGCAGGCGGCAGACGGTATCGGCCACGCGGCTGGCCTGGCGTGCGTCCACCTGGTAGCGGCGCAGCAGCGACTCGACGGTGCGCTCGCGCACGTCCTCGTGGCGGATGCGCCCGAGCAGATCGAAGAGCAGGCCCTCGCGCAGGGCGAACTCGGAGACCATCATGTGCCGGATGCGCAGCGCCTCGAACACGCCCAGCAGCACCAGCGCGCCGCCCACGAACACCGGCTTGCGTTCCGGCGCCAGACCGGGCAGGTCCAGCTCGTCGTGATGCCTGAAGTCGGCGAGGTGTTCCACCAGTTGCGAGAGCGCGGCGGCACTGATCCCGTTTTCCGACAGGCCCATGCTCTCGACCACCTTGCGCACCGCGCGCACCGTGCCCGAAGCGCCCACCGCCTGTTCCCAGCCCCGTTGCCGGTATTCGGCCACGATGGGTTCCATTTCCAGCAGGGCGGCCAGGCGCGCCTTCTGCAGGCGCTTGCGCGTGATGCCGCCATCGGGAAAGAAGCGCCGGGTGAAGGACACGCAGCCCATGTGCAGGCTCTCCATGCGCACCGGTTCGAAGCCTTCGCCCAGGATCACCTCGGTGGAGCCGCCACCGATGTCCACCACCAGGCGGGTGCCGCCGGGATCGGGCAGGCCGTGGGCCACGCCCAGGTAGATGAGGCGCGCCTCTTCCACACCGGCGATGATCTCCACCGGATGGCCGAGCACCTGTTCGGCGTGTTCGATGAGTTCGCGGCTGTTGCGGGCGCTGCGCAGGGTGTTGGTGCCGACCACGCGCACGCTGCCGGGCGGCATGTCGCGCAGCAACTGGCCGAAGCGGGTGAGGCAGGCCATGGCCCGTTCCATGGCCTCGGGGGTCAGGCGCCTGTCGGCATCCAGTCCGGCCGCCAGCCGGACCATTTCCCGCTCCTTGTCGATGATCTGCAGATCGCCGTCGCGCACCCGGGCGACGATCAGATGAAAGCTGTTGGAGCCCAGATCCACCGCGGCCACCTTGTCGATACCGCGGGCGTCCAGAGGCCGGCTGAAGAGGCTGCGAAAGATGGTCCTGTCTCCCCCGAAACGACTGCGCCGTCATTATCGCGCCGCTACCGGCGAGTGACAACGCGGGAAAACGCTGGCTTTTTCCCCGCGACAGGTCTATGATGCCTGCTCCTCCCGATTCGGGAGCGCGACGTTTCTGACCTTCCCCCGTGAATTCCACACCGGTCTGCTGGTTGGCACCGTCCACATGGCCCGGTTGCGGCCATTCCGTGTGAACCAGGCAGGTGTCTGCAAGATCCCTTTCTGCTGTTCCCATATTCGAACTTTCCAGGTTCTGCCACTGGGCAGAAAAGGGTTTCATTGCATGACATTCAACGAACTGAACCTCCATTCCGAACTGCTGCGCGCCATCGAGGCCTGCGGTTTCGATCAACCTACCGACATCCAGCGCGAGGCGATTCCCCACGTGCTGGCCGGGCGGGATCTGATGGCCTCGGCCCAGACCGGCACCGGCAAGACCGCCGCCTTCGTGCTGCCTGCCCTGCAGCGCCTGCTCACCACGCCGGCAGGACCGGGCAAGGGCCCGCGGGTACTGGTGCTCACCCCCACCCGGGAGCTGGCCATGCAGGTGGCCGACAACATCCGCCAGTTCAGCCGCTTCAGCCGCATTCGCAGCGGCAACGTGGTCGGCGGCATGGCCTATCCGCCGCAGATCCGCATGCTGCGCGAGCCGCTGGATCTGCTGGTGGCCACCCCGGGCCGGCTGATGGATCACATGGAAGCCGGCCGGGTGGACTTCGCCCGCCTCGAGGTGCTGGTGCTGGACGAGGCCGATCGCATGCTCGACATGGGTTTCGTCGATGCCGTCAAGCGCATCGCCGCGGCCACCCCGGCCACCCGTCAGACCCTGCTGTTCTCGGCCACCTTGGAAGGGCGCATCCTCGACATCGCCCGCCGTTTGCTCAGTGATCCGGCCACCGTGAAACTGGCGGCCAATCACGATGCCCATGCGTCCATCGAACAGCGCATCCACCAGGCCGACGACGCCGAGCACAAGCATGGCCTGCTCGATCACTATCTGCGCGACGCGGATCTGGAACAGGCCGTGATCTTCACCGCCACCAAGCGCGGCGCCGATCGCCTGGCGAAGAAGCTGCGCAACCTGGGCCACACCAGCGCCGCCCTGCACGGCGACATGAGCCAGAACGCCCGCAAGCGCACCGTGGAACAGATGCGCCGCGGCAAGTTCCGCCTGCTGGTGGCCACCGACGTGGCCGCCCGTGGTCTGGACATCAAGGGGATCAGTCACGTGATCAACTTCGACCTGCCGATGGTGGCCGAGGACTACATCCACCGCATCGGCCGCACCGGCCGCGGCGGCGCCAGCGGCACGGCCGTATCCCTGGTGGGGCCGGACGACTGGGGCAAGCTCGGCGGCATCGAGCGGCTCACCGGTCGCAAGCTGGAGCGTCGGGTGATCGACGGTCTCGAGCCGCAACGGCCCGAGCCGCGCGGCCAGCGAGCCGGCGGTCCGCGTCGTCGCGGTAACGGCGGCCGACCCGCCGGCAACCGCGCCCGTCGTGGTGGTCAGGGTCGGCCCGGAGGAAATGGGCAGCGTCGCCGTCGCGCTGCCTAGGCGGTAGCGGGTGGCTGGGGACGGGTGGCTGGTAAAAACGCGGGACACCCGCTTCCCGGTCCCCCTGTAGGAGCGGCGCCCTCGCCGCGATTATTCGGTAGTTACATCTATTCCCGCTACCCGTCTCCCGCAACCCGTATTCACTCCTCGACCGGTTCCACCATCACCCTTACCGTGACGAACCGGCCCGGCCGTTCGGCCATTTCGCGGGTGAACTCCCGGCCGCGGTAGCGGTAGGTGACCAGGTAGCCGCTGATCCGTTCTTCCTCGTAATACTTCTCCGCCACCCGGCAATGGCGCTCGCGCTCGACCCGCGTCGCGGGACGCGAATTGGCCATGGCGTTGCCGATCACGCCGCCGATGACCGTGCCGGCAGCGGTGGCCAGCCCGCGGTCGCGATGGCCGTGTCCCAGCGAATTGCCCACCACGCCACCGATGATGCCCCCGGCGACGATACCGGCGGGACTGCGTCGGGCCGGACGCACGGTTTCCTCGGTCCAGCATTCGCGATCGGTCACCGG
>JALVBM010000384.1 GCA_027010665.1 Chromatiales bacterium | reverse complement strand
TCGCCCTCGACGAGGCCCACCCCGACGTGGATCCCCGGTACATCCGTTTCACCGATCTGCACCAGTGGGTCCGCGAACTCGAGGAATTCGACGACGATCCCAACCGCTCCAACGAAAAGATCCTCGAGGCCATCCAGATGGCGTGGATCGAGGAGCGGGAGTAGCCACAGGCCACACGATACCCGCGCGAATCGGCGGGATTTGTGCTAGGTTAATGAGGAACTAGGGACTGGGAACTAGGAACTAGGATATAAAGATCCGAATTAGATGTAGGAGCGGCGCTCAGCCGCGATGCGGCAGTAGCTGGGGACAGGTAGCGGGTTGTTGGGCAGATGTGACTATCCACGTTTTTACCCGCTACCCATCGCCAGCTACCCGCTACCGTTCCATCGCGGCGAGGGCGCCGCTCCTACAGCCAATCCGATTGTGAGACAATCACACCCAACGTTTCTCCAAGTTCCTAGTCCCTAGTACCTAGCCCCTGGATAATCCATGCCCATCGAACGCACCCTCTCCATCATCAAGCCAGACGGCGTCGCCAGGAACCTGATCGGCGAGATCTATGCCCGCTTCGAGAAGGCCGGCCTGCGCATCGTGGCCGCGCGCATGCTGCACCTGACCCGTGCCCAGGCCGAAGGCTTCTATGCGGTGCATCGGGAGCGGCCCTTTTTCAACGATCTGGTCGAATTCATGATCTCGGGCCCGGTCATGGTCCAGGTGCTCGAGGGCGAGAATGCCATCGCGAAGAACCGCGAACTGATGGGCGCCACCAATCCGGCTGAAGCGGCACCCGGCACCATCCGCGCCGACTTCGCAAAGACCGTGGACGAGAACATCGTGCACGGCTCCGACGGCCCCGACACGGCCCGCCAGGAAATCGCCTACTTCTTCGCCGAAATCGACATCTGCCCGCGTACCCGCTGACACCATGCCCGAAGACAAGGTCAACCTGCTGAATCTGGACCGTGCCGGTCTGGAAGCCTTCTTCGCCGAACGGGGCGAGAAGCCGTTTCGCGCCACCCAGGTGCTGAAATGGATCTACCAGTACGGCGTGGACGATTTCGCCGGGATGACCAACCTCAGCAAGGCCCTGCGCGAACGTCTCGCCGAGGTGGCCGAGATCCGGGCCCCGGAAATCGTTTCCGAACACCGTTCCGACGACGGCACCATCAAGTGGGCCCTGCGCCTCGATTCGGGCAACCACATCGAGACGGTATTCATCCCCGAGGACGATCGCGGCACGCTGTGCGTCTCCTCCCAGGTGGGCTGCGCGCTGGAGTGCAGCTTCTGCGCCACCGCCCGCCAGGGCTTCAACCGCAATCTCACGACCGCCGAGATCATCGGCCAGTTGTGGGCCGCCAACCGGGCCATGCAGGTCCGGCCGCGGGAAGAACGGGTGATCACCAACGTGGTGCTGATGGGCATGGGCGAGCCGCTGCTCAACTTCGACAACGTGGTGCGGGCCATGAACCTGATGCAGGAGGACAACGCCTACGGCCTGTCCAAGCGGCGCATCACCCTCAGCACCTCCGGCGTCATCCCGGCCCTGGATCGCCTGCGCGAGGTCAGCGACGTGAGCCTGGCCGTGTCCCTGCACGCCCCGGACGATGCCCTGCGCAACGAGCTGGTGCCGCTCAACCGCAAGTATCCCATCGCCGAGCTGCTGGCCGCCTGCCGCCGTTATCTGGGCGAGGAGGGCAGCCGCCGGGTGACCTTCGAATATGTGATGCTCGACGGGGTCAACGACAGCCCCGAACACGCCCGCCGGCTGGTGAAGCTGATGCGCCAGGTGCCCTCCAAGGTCAACCTGATCCCCTTCAATCCCTTCGCCGGCAGCGGCTATCGCACCTCGCCGCCGGAACGGGTCGAGGCCTTCCGCCAGATCCTCATGCAGGCGGGCATCGTCACCATCACCCGCAAGACCCGCGGCGACGACATCGACGCTGCCTGTGGCCAGCTCGCCGGCCGCGTGCAGGATCGCACCCGGCGCACGCAGCGCCTGCAGGCCGAGGGCCGGCTCGCGGAGCGGCTGTCATGAGGCGGCTGGGCAGTTTCCTGCTGGTGCTCGTGCTGCTGGCCGGCTGCAGCTCGGCGGCCCAGGAAGAGCGCGAAAAGCTCCGCACGGCTTCCGAATACAACACCGAGCTGGGCCTGGCCTATCTGCGCCAGGGGCGGGACCAGGCGGCCATGGACAAGCTGAAGAAGGCCATCGAACAGGATCCGCA
>JALVBM010000383.1 GCA_027010665.1 Chromatiales bacterium | reverse complement strand
CGCTTCCACCTGGACCGCGCCACCGCCTTCGAAAAACTGCGCCGCCATGCCCGTTCACACCGGCGCAAACTGGCCGACGTTGCCGAGGAACTGGTCCACAGCAACGAGCTGCTCAACAGCATCGATATGAATTGACGCGACCGAATCCGGCGTCGACGATTTCGAAACCGGTTGTTTATCCCTGACCCGTTTTCAGCACTTTCCCTTCCACATCCTCAAACTCGACCGGCTGATGCCGTTGCTGCTCGACGGCGCCATTACCCGACCAACGCCACACCCGGGCTGAATCTCGCCCCGTCAGGCCGTCATTGTGCCGACGGGTGTTCGCCATCTGCCGGGCCGATCACGAAACGAAATGTCGCCCCCTTGCCGACTTCCGCCTCGGCCCAGATCCGGCCGCCGTGACGGTGCAGGACACGTTCGACGATGGCCAGGCCCACGCCCGTACCCGGAAATTCGCTTTCTCCATGCAGTCGCTGGAAGACACCAAACAGCTTGTCGGCGTAGCGCATGTCGAAGCCCGCCCCGTTATCCTGCACGAAATACACACTCTCGCCATCACGCTTCTCGCAGCCAAAGACGATCCTGGCATCAATCGTCCGGCTGGTGTACTTCCAGGCGTTCTCCAGCAGGTTGCGCATGAGCATCCCCAGCAGCTTGGGATCGCCGCGCACGGTCACATTCGGCTGGATTTGCCAGGTGACCCGGCGAGCCGGATCACAGCCCTGCAACTCGTCCCGGATCTCGCACGCCATGGTCGAAAGATCCACTGTTTGCAATCGCAGTTCACGACGACTGACCCGGGAAAGGGTCAGCATGTCGTCGATCAGGTTGCCCATGCGCTGCACGCCGGCACGGATCCGTTCCAGATAGTGTCGGCCCTGCTCGTTCAGACCGGCACCGCATTCCTCGGTCAGCGCCTGGGCAAAACCGTCCACCGCCCGCAGCGGGGAACGCAGATCGTGGGAAACGGAATAACTGAATGCGGCCAGTTCCCGGTTTGCCTCTTCCAGTTCCCGGGTGCGAGCCCGCACGCGGGCCTCGAGCTGCTCGCTGTGGGCCTCGAGCTCGGAACGCTGATGCTGCAGCGTCGCCCGGTCCTGGGTGATGCGCTGATCCGCCGCCTCAATGGCCTGGGCCAGGATCCGGAACTCGTCTTCCCGCTCCCGCAGGCCCGGCAGGGACACCCGGCCGGAACCCAGGCGGTCGAGCTGTTCCACGGCCTCCCGTACCGGCCGCGCCAGCCAGCGACCAAACCAGACCGCCAGCAGCAGAATGACGATCAGCATCAGGCTCTGATAGACCATGGCCCAGCGGGTGAACCGTTGCAGATAGGCCTGCAGTGGGGCGGTATCGAGATCGAGCAGCACGACGCCCAGCACTTCGTCGCCGAACGGTATCGGCGCCTGCAGCAACAGTCCCGGTGGCGTTTCCTGCCAGCGGATGCGCACCTTTTCGTCGTCCGGCCGCCACCCCGCCGGCAGGCGATAGCGGGTGAGCAGGGGATGCTCGCGGGGCCGGGTATGCCCGGCAACCCGCCCCTGGCGATCGAGCACGGCGATGGCGCGCAGGTTGTACAGGCGTTTCTGCATCATCGGCCGGCGCTGATCGCGCCGGATCCGATCCAGTTTCTCCCACAGCAGGAAATAACGCTCGAAGCGCAGATCCTCGAGCACCATGGTCGCGAGCAGGGTACCCAGCTCGTGGGCCTGGCCAACCACCGACTCGTGCATGTGCCGCGTCTCGGACCGATAGGTGATCGTGAAATAGGCCAGGTTCAACAGCAGACCGGTCACGAGCATGGCCGCGCCGGCCTTGCGCGAGAAGGAACGACGCAGCCAGCTCAGCATTCCGCACGCCCCATCAGTGTCCGTCCCGTGCCGTCTCGTCCAGCATGCGCGCGATGGGATCAAAGAAGGCCGGTTCGCGGAGCACGAATCCGTCGAGGGCGAGTTCGTCCAGAATGGCACGCCCCTGCGGGTCCGTCGTCATGTTCGTCAGCGCAGCCTGCAGGGCTTGGATGCGCGCGGCCGGAACCTGCCGGCCCGCCACGATGGGCGTAAAGGGGTAGGGCCCCAGCTTCATCACCTCGCGCAGTCCGGCCGCCTGCGCGGGATGATCCCGCTGGAACAGCACCCAGACGTATTCGTCCACGGCGGCCACGTCCGCAAGACCCGCGCTCACGGCCTGGATGCTGCGCTCGTGGCTGCCGACGTGCAGCAGCA
>JALVBM010000382.1 GCA_027010665.1 Chromatiales bacterium | reverse complement strand
GTGGCGAAGAATCTGCTGGGCAAGGTGCTGCGCCGGCGCTGGCAGGATCGCTGGCTGGCCTGCCGGATCATCGAGACGGAAGCCTACTACCGGCGCGAGAAGGCCAGCCATTCCTCACTCGGCTATACCGAAAAGCGCAAGGCCATGTTCATGCCGCCGGGCACCATCTACATGTACTACGCCCGGGGCGGCGATTCGCTCAACGTGAGCGTGCGCGGCGTCGGCAACGCGGTGCTGATCAAGGCCGGCGTGCCCTGGTTCGACGATCTCTCCCCGCAGGCGAACCTGCACATCATGCAGCGGCTCAACCCGATCCGCGGCAGCGGCCGCCTGCGCCCCGCGGAGCGCCTCTGTGCCGGACAGACCCTGCTCTGCCGCAGCCTGGGCCTGAAGGTGAAGGACTGGGATCAGCGGCCCTTCGATCCACAGGCCTTTCGCGTGGAAGACGTGGGTCACCCCGTGCGCGAAATCATCCAGGCTCCCCGCCTCGGCATTCCGCCCGGCCGCGACGAACACCTGATGTACCGCTTCATCGACCGCGCCGAAGCCCGCCACGCCACCCGCAACCCCCTGACCCGACGCGGCGCCATCGAGGGCCGCGACTACCGCATCGTCCGTCGCCGGGGTTGAGGCAAACACCGTCCATGGTCCGGGGAGAAAAACCCAACGCAAAGACGCGAAGGCGCAGAGAACGCAAAGAAGGTTGTTTGATTTCGTTGGGTGCAACGTGAACACGGCCACTTTTTATCTGCTGCTCGCCGATCTGGTGCTGGTGGTGCATCTGCTGTTCGTGATCTTCGTACTGTTCGGCGGTCTTCTGGTCGTCAGGTGGCACCGGCTGGCCTGGCTGCATGTGCCGGCGCTGATATGGGGGCTCTACATCGAGTTCAGCCATGCCATCTGTCCCCTGACGCCGCTGGAAATCCGGCTGCGCGAACTGGCCGGCGCCGATCCCTACGAGGGCGGGTTCATCGCCCATTACCTCGTGCCCCTGATCTATCCACCGGGCCTCACGCCCGAAGCGCAATGGTGGATCGGTTTGGGAATCCTGGCCGTAAACGGGCTGATCTATGTCGGGCTGGGGCTTCGGTGGTGGTATGGGAAAACGGCGAACGGGAGCAAATGAATGCGCTCAATCGTAGGGTGCGATAGCGCAGCGTATCGCACCGATTCTTGGACGGTGTGTTTAACCGTCCGCCAGCTCCTCGCGCAGCTGCGCGATCACCGGCCGGGTTTCGGGGCGCACGCCACGCCAGATGTAGAAGGACTCGGCCGCCTGTTCCACCAGCATGCCGAGGCCGTCGCTCACCTTCGCCGCGCCCTGCCACTGGGCCCATTTCATGAAGGCCGTGGGTTTGGCGCCGTACATCATGTCGTAGGCGCAGGCGCCTTCGGCGACGATGCCATCCGGCAGGGGCGGCAGATCGCCCTGCAGGCTGGCGGCCGTGGCGTTGATGAGCACGTCGAACTGCAGGTTTTCCAGGGCGTCGAAACCGCAGCCCTGCACGGTGCCCAGATCGGCGAACTCGGCGGCGAGATCCACGGCCCGTTCGGGCGTGCGGTTGGCGATCACCAAAAGCGCCGGTTCCTGTTCCAGCAGTGGCGCCAGCACGCCGCGCGCGGCCCCACCGGCGCCCATCAGCAGGATGCGCCGATCCTGCAGCGGGATCTGCAGGTTGTGGCGCAAATCGTTCACCAGTCCGACGCCATCGGTGTTGTCGCCGAACAGCCGGCCCGGTTCGATCTTGATCGTGTTCACCGCCCCGGCCCGCTCGGCGCGTCGGCTGCGTTCGTCCACCAGTTCCCAGGCATCGCGCTTGAAGGGCACGGTGATGTTCAGGCCCTTGCCGCCCCCGGCCACGAAATCGGCCACCGCCTCGGGCAGCTTGCCCACCTCGACGAGGATTGCCCGGTAGTGGATCGGCTCACCGGTCTGCTGCGCGAACAGGCTGTGAATGCGCGGCGACTTGCTGTGGGCGATGGGGTTGCCCATCACGGCATACTCGTCACGCGCATCCGTATTGTCAGGGTGGGTGATCATTGTTGAAGGGAATCCGCTTGGAAAGCGCGGGGATTATATCAGGGCGCGTGACAGGGCCGAGGGACGAGGGGCAGGGTGGCTTTTCGAATCCTGGCTGCCAACGTCTTTCCCGCCACGCTACCCTTCCCCCGCATCCAGCCAGCGCGCCACGCGGGTGGCGAAGTAGGTGAGGATGCCGTCGGCG
>JALVBM010000381.1 GCA_027010665.1 Chromatiales bacterium | reverse complement strand
AGCTCGAGCACGGCCTTGCGGGCGTCCTCGATGAGCAGGCGTTCGTCGTGCACGTCGATGTCGGACGGCTCGCCGTCGGTGAGGATCAGCAGCAGCTTCTTGTCGGCCTTCTGACTCTTCAGGTAATGGCCGGCATGGCGCATGGCGGCCCCCATGCGGGTGGAGTAGCCGGCGTCCATGGCGGCCAGGCGGGCCTTCACGTCGTCGTCCCAGTGCTCGGAAAAGCCCTTGAAGTGGAAGTAGCGCACGTTGTGGCGGGTGTCCGAATGGAAGCCGCCGATGGCGAAGGGATCGCCGAGCTGTTCGATGGACCAGGCCAGCAGGGAGACGGCTTCCTGGCTGAGCTGCAGGATGGTCTGGTCGCAGCCACGGGGCACCTCGTTGAGGGAGGCCGACAGATCCAGCAACAGGCTCACGGCGATGTTGCGCCCGGCATGGCGGAAGCTCATGTTGATGCGCGGATCGGGCGTGTGGCCGCTGCGAAAATCGATCAGGGAGCGGATGGCCACGTCCAGATCCAGTTCGGTGCCTTCCTCCTGAAAGCGTACCCGCTCGTATTCCTGGGGCTTGAGCATGTCCAGCAGCCGCTTGAGCTGCTTGGCCAGGGCGGCATGCTTGCTCAGAACAGCGTCGATCACCCCCGGATCCCCGGCCGGGTGCAGGGCCTCGTAGAGGCTCACCCAGTCGGGGCGATAGGTCTTGGTCTGATAGTCCCACTCGGGATAGTGACGGGGCGGCAGGCCAGGGTGCTCTTCCTCGTTGGGCTCCAGCTTGCGCTGCTCCTCGAAGGCTTCTTCCTCGTCGCCTTCCTCGATGAATTTCCACATGTGCCGGTTGTCGTCCCGGTATTCCACTTCCGTGTCCGTGAAGTGGACGTTGGCCTGCAGGTCGCTTTGCTGACGGGTTTTGGCGATGAAACTGATCGCCAGATTGGCCATCTCAGGGGTCGATGATTCGCCCTCGGCCAGGGTCTCGTGGAAACGGCGGGCGAATTCACAGACCCATTCGTTCCGATAGCCGTGTTCCGGGTCGAGGATGGCGCGGGAGAGCATGGCCAGGCGATGGCGGATGCAGGATTCGGTTTCGGGATCGCAGGCGTCTTCCGCCGGAGCCGGATGCAGGGCGCGGAAGATCCGTCGCAGTCCCGGATAGCGCTGCATGGCCAGGTATTCCACGCGGGAGTCCTCGAAGACCTCGATGGCCACGCGCTGGAAGGGGCTGTAGTTGTCGGCGATGATGGCTTCGGTCCAGCGCCGGTGGGCGGCGATGTGGGCGAGCACCGCCCGGTAGCGATCCAGGCCGCTGACTTCGTCGGTATCGTCGTAGACGTCCGGCAGGCGGATGCCCAGATGATCGTAGTAGGGCATGGGCTTGCGCAGTTCGTCGAAGGCGGTGGAATAGGGCACGAAGTGGTCGTGATCCGCCCACAGGCTGCGCAGGTACATGTCCAGCTTGCGCTCGTGATCGGCGAACAGCACCCCGTGGCGCTCGCGCTGCAGCATGGCCCGGCTGTCGGCCGACTGCAGGGAGAAGTAGTCCCGCTGGCGATCGGGGTGATTGGCATAGTTGCGAATGCCGTAGTCGATCCAGTTCTTCAGCCCTTCCAGAGATAGCTGGTTGAGCAGCATGGGCGCCCGTTCCAGGAAGTCGGGCAGCGAGGGACTGGGCATGGTGGAATGAAAACCGTGGATGGAAATGGTGGTGCGCTCCAGCAGATCCATGACCAGTTCGATGTAGTGATTCAGCGATGCCAGGCTGCCCAGGCGCCGGGCTGCTTCGGGCAGGGACTGCAGGAAGGGCACCAGGGCCTTCGCGTTGGGCGTGCGGGCCATCCGGAAGGTGGCCTTGGCGATGTGATCCAGCGCCGCGGTGCCCACCTGGGCCGCGATTTCCGCGGCTTCTTCCAGATACACCAGCACCGGCTCGGCGCCGCGCCCGGTCATGCAGATCAGGGAAGCGCCTTCCAGCCAGGCATCCACGCCCTCGGCATCCAGCAACTCCACGGCCTCGGCCAGACAGTCGGCGAACACCTCGTCGATCTGCGGGTGGTTGCAGGTGAGCTGTTCGCGATAGCGCTGGAGGTCGGTTTCGTTCATTGGCTTGGTGTCTGTATGAATAAAAGCTTCAACGCAAAGGCGCGAAGACGCAGAGAACGCAAAGTTATTTTGATTGTAGGAGCGGCGCCCTCGCCGCGATGAACAGGGCCGAGGACCCAGGGCCGAGTGGCAAGGGTATTCGAAGCCGGAAAATCAGTGCCGTTACTCGACCCTCGTCCCTCACCACTCGTCCCTGCATGGTCGCGGCGAGGGCGCCGCTCCTACAAAATCATCCCCTTCGCGTCCTCCGCGTCTTTGCGCCTTTGCGTTGGGTTTTTACGGTTTTCACTCCCCGAACACCGCATCGATCGCATGATAGAGCGTGTCGCGGATGTCGGCGTCGTCGGTGATAGGGCGGACCATGGCCATGCGGCAGGCGTCGCGCGGGGCGATGCCGTGGTTGATGAGGCTGGCGCCGTAGACCAGCAGGCGGGTGGAGATGCCCTCGTCGAGGCCGTGGCCCTTGAGGTTGCGGGCGGTGTGGGCAATCTGCACCAGCCTGGCGGCGGTGTCGGCGGCGATGCCGGTTTCCTTGCTGACGATCTCGGTCTCGATGTCGGCCTCGGGATAGTCGAAGTCCAGGGCCGAGAAGCGCTGCTTGGTGGACTGCTTGAGATCCTTCATCAGGCTCTGGTAGCCGGGGTTGTAGGAGATCACCAGCTGGAAGTCGGGATGGGCCTCGACCACCTCACCCTTCTTGTCCAGCGGCAGGGTGCGCCGGTGGTCGGTGAGCGGGTGAATGACCACGGTGGTGTCCTGGCGGGCTTCCACCACCTCGTCCAGATAGCAGATGGCGCCGATGCGCGCGGCGGTGGTCAGCGGGCCGTCCACCCAGCGGGTGCCGTCCTTGTCGAGCAGGAAGCGGCCGACCAGGTCGGAGGCGGTCATGTCCTCGTTGCAGGCCACGGTGATCAGCGGCTTGTCCAGCTTCCAGGCCATGTATTCCACGAAGCGCGACTTGCCGCAGCCGGTGGGGCCCTTGATCATCACCGGCAGGCGGGCGGTATAGGCCGCCTCGTAGAGCGCGATTTCGTTGTGCTGGGGCTGGTAGAACGGTTCGGTGGAAATTCGATACTGATCGGTGTCTTTGGCCATGTCAGGCGTCCTTGAATGGGTTGCGGTCATGGAGAATGAAGGCAAGGATACTTTGAAACCAGCATAAGCAATACTCAATATTTATGATTGTAGAGATAAGCAAATACTTATGATGAGAATTTTTTAAGGCAAAGGGGATGGGAATTGACTCCGGATACCCCATATCGTTTCTGCTCCGATCCTTTTTCCTGACAGGAGGAACGAAAATGTCCGGCATCATCGATGGTCCGCAGCCACTGGAGATTGGCGAAGTGGACAAGAACAGGGTTTACCTGCGTCAGACCGACGCCGAGGGCAACGCGAACCGCATCGAGCTTTCGATGCAGCAGGTCGAGGAACTCGATCAGTGGTTAACGGCCTGGCTCGAGGAAAGCAAGGAGGGCCTGGTCAACGAGTAGAGCGGCGCCGATTTTCCCGTCACCCACGAAAAAGCCCCCGCCACGGATGTGACGGGGGCTTTTTGCGCGGGTCGTGCGGATGTTACTTGTGCACGCCCAGCTTCTCGCGCCAGCCCGGATACAGGGCGTCGGCATCGTGCGGGAAGGATTCGAAGGCCCGGGCGAATTCCTTGTGCTCCTTGGCCCACTCGATGGGATCGGCACCGGCCTTCCAGCACTCGTAGGCCTGGCGCAGTGAGATGGCGCCGGCTGCCGGGCTGTCGATGTGACCGTAGGAACCGCCACCGGCGGTGTTGATCACGTTGGCGTGGCCCAGGTTCTCGAAGAAGCCGGGCAGGCGCAGCGCGTTCATGCCGCCGGAGATGATCGGCGTGGTGGGCTTCATGCCATACCACTTCTGGTTGTAGACCGGTCCCTGGAATTCGTCACGCTCGATGATGTAGGCGATGTTGCGGTCGTCCTTGTCGCCTTCCATCTTGCCGTAGCCCATGGTGCCGACGTGGATACCGGAGGCACCCTGCAGGCGGGACATCTTGGCCAGCACGTAGGCAGTGTAGCCACGCTTGGACTGGGGCGAGGTCACGGCGCCGTGGCCGGCCCGGTGGTAGTGCAGGTACTGGTTGGGGAACCAGCGGCGGGCGGTGGTGACCATGCCCGGGCCGCCCACATAACCGTCCACCAGGAAGGCCACGTGATCGGCGAACTCGCCGAAGGCCTCCAGGATGTACTCGCCGCGGGCGATCATTTCGGCGTGGTCGTCGGCGGTGATGTTGGCCGAGAACAGCTTGGCCTGGCCGGTTTCGTCCTGGGCGCGCTTCATGGCATCGACCACCAGCGGGATCACCTTCTTCATGGGCGCGAAGACCTGGTTGCCCTGGGGCTCGTCGTTCTTGATGAAATCACCGCCCAGCCAGAACTGGTAGGCCGCCTCGGCAAAGGGCTCGGGGCGCAAGCCCAGCTTGGGCTTGATGATGGTGCCGGCAATGTAGCCGCCGTCCTTGATGGGGCGACCGAGGATGCGCCACAGGTCGGAGATGTCCTTGGCCGGGCCGTCGAACAGCTCAATGGCGCGACGGGGCATGAAGAAGTCGTACATCTTGGCGTATTCGATGTCGCCCATGCCCTGGTTGTTGCCGATGGTCAGGGTCAGGAAGGACACGATCATCATGCGCCCGTCGGTGATGTTCCGGTCGAACAGGTCGATCGGATAGGCGATGCGCATGTCTTCGTTGGCCTCGTCGATGTGATAGACCAGCGCGTCGACGCCCTTGGTGAATTCGTCGGTGGTGGACACTTCCACGTTGGTGCCGGTGGAGGACTCGGCGGCGAAGTGGGCGGCGGCTTCCAGATAGCCGTAGCCTTCCTTCGGCTTCATCTTGTAGGCGCACAGGATGTGCTTGCCGCCGGCGATCAGGTCTTCTTCTTTCAGGCTGAGGTCTGCGTAACGGCTGGATTGGTCCATAGCCATGGTGGATTCTCCTCTGTTTGGATCATCGGGAGCCGGGTTGAGGCCGTGGGACTCACAAGCGGGTCGGACGACGAATGCCGGCAATCTTCGGGAACGGGTCCCGATTGGGTGGGGCGACTATAAGGCTGTGAACCCATAATTGAAATTCAAATGTTTTGATTGAAATGATAAGATAATGCTTATGAATGTAACCTTCCGCCAGTTGCGCGTCTTCGAGGCCGTGGCCCGGCATCTCAGCTACACCCAGGCGGCCCACGAGCTGCACCTGAGCCAGCCGGCTGTTTCCATGCAAATCAGGCAGTTGGAAGAAAATGTGGGATTGCCGCTGTTCGAACAGATCGGCAAGAAGATCTACCTCACCGAGGCGGGGCACGAGATGTTCCGCTACAGCCGCAGCATCGCCGAACAGCTCGAAGAGGCCGAGGAGGTGATCCAGCAACTCAAGGGGGTGCACCGGGGGCACCTGGACATCGCCGTGGCCAGTACCGCCAACTATTTCGCCACCCGTCTGCTGGCGGCCTTCGCCCGCCGCTATCCCGGCACCACCTTCAGCCTGGACGTGACCAACCGGGCGAGCCTGTTGCGGCAGCTGGAGGAAAATGCCCGGGATCTGGTGATCATGGGCAAGCCGCCGGGCGACATGCCGCTGGTGGCCGAATCCTTCATGGACAATCCGCTGGTGGTGGTGGCGCCACCGGACCACCCGCTGACCCGGGAGCCGAACATTCCCTTTGAAAGACTGGCCCGGGAAACCTTCGTGGTCCGCGAGGCCGGATCAGGCACCTTCATCGCCATGGAGCGGTTTTTCGAGGAACACGGTATCCGGCTGGCCACCGGCATGGAACTGACGTCCAACGAGGCCATCAAACAGGCCGTGGAAGCCGGCCTGGGGCTTGGCATCGTCTCCATCCACACCCTGGAACTTGAGCTGGAGGCCGGGCGGCTGGCGGTACTGGATGTCGAGCATTTCCCCATTCTGCGCCACTGGTATGTGGTCCACCGCGAGGGCAAGCGCCTGTCGCCCGTGGCGCAGACGTTTCGGGAATTCGTTCTCGGCGAGGCAGCCGGATTCGTGTCGGCCGGTGCCCTGGGTTCCGGTTGAGAAACGGTCGGCCGACCCCATCTCGCCCTTGTTCGGTCTGTCACCGGCAGGCGGATGTGACCTGGTCACAGACAAGGGACGCCAATTCCGTCATTTTTGCACCGCTGCCTTGCCGAGAATGGCGAAGGACAGACACGACAACCGCGACAACCACATGAACCACAAGGGGAAGAATCCGATGAAGACGAAAATCACCATAGCCATCGTTACCCTGGCGCTGGCGGCGCCGGCCATGGCCGGCAACGACGACGAGATTGCCCGGCGCACCCAGGAAAGCCGCAAGGTCGTGAAGACCTTCATGGGCAAGCTCAAGGGCGAACTGCAAAAGGCCATGAAAAGCGGTGGTCCGGTGAAGGCCATCGAAGTGTGCCGGAACAAGGCGCCGCTGATTGCCGGTGAGATGTCGCAGCAGACCGGCTGGCGGGTGGCGCGGACCTCGCTGAAGTATCGCAATCCCAACAATGCGCCCGATGCCTGGGAGCAACTGGTGCTCAAGGAATTCGAGGCCCGCAAGGCGAAGGGCGAGGACGTGCGCAAGCTGGAACATGCGGAAATCGTCACCGTCGATGGCCAGAAACAGTTCCGTTACATGAAGGCCATCCCCACCGGCAAGGTCTGCCTTACCTGCCATGGCGAGAAGCTGGATCCGGCCGTGGCGCAAACCCTGAACCAGTTCTATCCGCACGACAAGGCGCGCGGTTTCAGGGTGGGCGACATTCGCGGGGCCTTCACCATTACACAACCCATGTGAGTTCGGGATGAACGCGCTGCTTCGCCATGTGGGCCCGGCCACGCTGCTGCTGTCGCTTGCGGCCTGCAGCGAGGCAGAGTCCCCGAATCCGTCGGCGGCTGGTCCGTCGTCCGCGCCCCCGCCGGTGTCGCTCGAAACCGGCGAGCGCCTGTTTCGCCAGCACTGCGCGACATGCCATGGTGAAAATGCCCAGGGCGATCCGAACTGGCGCAAGCGCCGGCCGGACGGCAGTTTCCCGCCCCCGCCCCTGAACGGCACCGGCCACGCCTGGCATCATTCCATGGATGTGCTCAAGGCCACCATTCGCGATGGCACCGGCCGACTCGGTGGCACCATGCCGGCCTGGGGAGACAAGCTGTCGGAAACCGAAATCGAGGCCATCATTCGCTGGTTCCAGTCGAAGTGGCCACCGGAAATCTACGCCCGGTGGCAGGAACTGGACCGCCGCTGACGAAAAACCTCACCCAACCTCAACCAAATAAGGAATCACCATCATGTACGGATTCAGCACCACGCTCGATTGCGGCTTCGACGAAGCCATCCGGAAGGTCACCGAGGCTCTGGCGGCCGAAGGCTTCGGTGTGCTCACCGAAATCGATGTCAAGGCCGTGATGAAGAAGAAGCTCGACAAGGACATGCCGGGCTACACCATCCTCGGCGCCTGCAACCCGCACCTGGCCAGCCAGGCCATCGATGCCGATCCCGATGCCGGCCTGCTGTTGCCCTGCAATGTGCTGGTTCGCGAGGAGGCCGATGGCAAGACCACCGTGGCCTTCATGGATCCGGATGCGGTCCTCAAGCTGGCCGATGCGCCACAGATGGCCGAGGTGGCTGCCGAGGCACGAACCCGTCTGCTGCGGGTGCGCGATGCCCTGAAGTAGCCCGGACAAACGCCGCAAGCGGACAGGCCGTTGTCGTGACACTGCCCTGTTCGCTTGCGGCGCGTGCGCCGCTGCGGCTGTGACATATGTGACAGTCTGTCACATTTGCACCAGACACCCTCTCCTGTTTCTGGCCAAGCCCCTGATTTTCCGGTTCTTCGGGCTGGCCGGTTTCTTGCTCAATCCCCCGCGCATCAAAAGCAGCCGTTGTCCGACCGGCACGCCCGACGTTCCGGCCGGGCTGGTTTTGAATCCATTCTTCATTGGGGGAGTACCTGTGAACAAGAACATGCTGTTGACCGGCCTCGTGCTGAGCGCGGGGCTGACGGGACCACTGCTTGCCGACGATCGGGTTCTGGAGGAAGTGACCGTCACCGCCACCCGTGAGCCGCAGCGCCTGTCGGAGACGGCGGCGTCCGTTGACGTGATCGATGCGCAGACCATCGACGAGGTCAAGCCCGGCCATCCTTCCGAGATCATGGAACGCATTCCGGGCGTGCACGTGAACGTGACCGGTGGCGAGGGACACATGACCGCCATTCGCCAGCCCATCACCACCAAGCCGCTGTATCTCTATCTGGAGGACGGGATCCCGACCCGCTCCACCGGGTTCTTCAATCACAACGCCCTGTACGAGATCAATCTGCCCCAGGCCGGGGGCGTGGAAGTGCTGAAGGGGCCGGGCACGGCGCTCTATGGCAGTGATGCCGTGGCCGCGGTGATCAATGTCGAAACCCGGCCTGCGCCCCTGCAGCCCGAAGCCAGGGTGACTCTCGAGGCCGGGGAATACGGCTGGCGCCGTCTGCTCGGCACGGTGGGGAACACCTGGGGCGACGACGGTCTGCGCGCCGATCTGAACCTTACCCATACCGATGGCTGGCGCGACGCCACCGGTTACGATCGCCAGGCCGGGACGCTGCGCTGGGATCGGACGATGGCCGGGGGCGCCACCCTCAAGACGATCCTGAGCGGGTCCGACATCGATCAGCAGACCGCCGGTTCGTCTCGCCTGCTGAAGGACGACTACGAGAACAATCCCACCCTGAACTACACCCCCATCTCCTATCGCAAGGTCGGGGCCCTGCGCCTGTCCACGGCCTGGGAGAAGGAGACGGCGGATCGCCTGATCAGCATCACGCCCTATCTGCGTGACAACAGCATGGACATCCTGCCCAACTGGTCGCTCAGTTACGACCCGGTCAAGTACGAGACCCGCAACTGGTCCATCGGTGCCTTGCTCAAGTACCGGCAGGACTTCGAGCCCTGGCGGACCCGGCTGATCGTCGGTCTGGATCTGGACCACAGTCCGGGCAGCCGCTACGAGCAGGAAATCAATCCCACCAGGGTGGGCAACGTCTATACCGATTACACCGTGGTGGGCACCATCTACGATTACGACGTGACCTATCAGGCTGTCTCGCCCTATGTGCATGCGGAACTGTCCCCGCTGGCGCGTCTGCGGCTGAGCCTGGGGCTGCGCTATGACGACATGCGCTACGACTATCGCAACAAGCTGGGGGAATTGACCACCGGCTCCCATATCCGCCCGGCGAGCACCAAGGTCGGGTTCAGTGCCTTCACGCCCAAGCTGGGCGCCACCTGGTCCTTCGACGACCGGCTCAGCGGTTTTGCCGCCTATCGTCAGGCGTTTCGCGCGCCTTCGGAAGGGCAGCTTTTTCGCGCCGGCCGCAATGTTCGCTCCACGGAGCTGCAACCGGTCCGGTCCGAGAGTTACGAGTTGGGTCTGCGCCGCGCCGGGGAGCGTTTTCACTACGAAATCTCGCTCTACTACATGCGCCTGAAGGACGACATTCTCACCTATCGCGATACCACCACGGGGGACCGGTACGTGACCAATGCGGGGGCAACCCTGCATCGGGGCATCGAGCTGGGCGCGGGCGCGCGCCTGGCGAAGCGCTGGACGCTGGACGTGTCCGCCGCGTGGAATCGGCACACCTACGAGGAATGGTCGCCCGCGACCGGCGTCAGCTACGACGGCAACGAGATGGAAAGCGCGCCGCGGCTGATTGCCAACACCCGGCTCGGTTACCGGCCGGCGTGGCTGAACCAGGGCAAAATCGAACTGGAATGGGTGAAGCTGGGTGCCTACTGGATGGACCCGGCCAACACCTACGAGTATGACGGTCATGATCTGCTGAACCTGCGCGCCAACTGGCCGGCATCCCGGAAGCTGGAAGTGTATGCCCGCATCATGAATCTCACCGACGAGCGTTACGCCACCAGTGCGCGCTATACGCCGGCGGGCTGGGGGCCGGAGAAGTTCGAATACGCGCCGGGCATGCCGCGCACGTTGTATGCCGGCTTTGACTATCGCTTCATGTGATGCGCCGCCGTCTCACGGCCCATCGCCTGCACCGCTGGGCCGGGCTGAGCGCGGGCCTGTGGCTGGCCGTGCTGGGCCTGACCGGTTTCGTGCTGGATCACCGCGACTGGAACTGGTTGTGGCAATCGGGCGTGCCGGCGGCCTGGGTTCCGGATCGGATCGTCCACAAGGCCGAGACGGGCCGGGTGCAGTTCTACCGCTTCGTCGATGGTCAACGCCATCTTGCCGGGGGCCGTTCCGGATTGTGGTGGAGCGACGATGGCGGCCGCCACTGGCGTCCGATCCGCACCTACCGTGGCGGCCGCCTGCCAGCCATCCATCAGGTGCTGCGTGATGGCCGTCGCTGGCTGCTGGCGACGTCCGCTGGTATTTGGATCCTGGAGGCGGCGGCCGGAATCGCCCGCCCCTGGCAGTTTGCCGGGCGGCCGGTCACGGCCATGGCGCCCCGTGATGCCCGGCGGCTGTGGGTGGTGATCGACCGCAGCGAATTGTGGAGCCTGACGACGAATTCGGCCGAGGCCGAAGCGGTGTCCCTGCCGGCTGTGCCCCGGACGGCCCTGCCGCCCGGCGTGGATCTCTCGCGGCTGGTTCACGATCTCCACTTCGGCCGCGGGCTGTTCCGTGCGCCCTGGTCGCTTCTGTGGAGCGATGCGGCGGGCCTGGGCATGGTGATCCTGCCCCTGAGCGGTTTTCTCTACTGGTGGCTGCCCCGTCGGTTTCGCGCCCGGCGTCTTGCCGGGCGGCCCGTCGGTGGTGCGTGGCGTCGCCGGAGCATGCGCTGGCTGTATCGTCTGCACGGCCCGCTTGCGGGGTTGCTGGTCGTCGTGCCGTTGATCTACCTGTCCCTGACCGGGATTCTGCTCGATCACGCCACGGAATTGCGTCCGTGGATGAAGTCGATCCACCTGCCACGGGCGACATTGCCGCCGGTCTATGCCCTGCCTGCCTGGCGCGGCGAGATCCGGGCCGTTCTCGGCTGGCCACAACACCCGGACCGGGTCTCGCTGGGCACCCGGCTGGGGCTGTTCACGCTGGAAAACGGCGAGGTGAAGCGTGAGGAACTCGCCGGCGGGCGGGCCGTGTTCGTGTGGATGGCGCGGCAGGATGCCGGTGTGCCGGCCCTAGGCGGGATGGGCGGCCCCAATCACCTGTGGATCGACGGGCGCTGGCAGGTTCAGCCCCACGGAGCCCACATGCCCAGCGATGTGACCCGTGATCCGGATGGACGCCTGCTGTGGATGACCCGGGAAGGCCTGCGCTATCGCACGGCGGACGGCTACCGGAAGGTGCCGGTGTCCCTGCCGCCGCTGGAACGGGTGCCCTGGCATGCGGTGATCGACGGTCTGCACAGTGGCCTGCTGATCCATCCCCAGTGGAAATGGCTGAACGATGCCTTTGCCCTGCTGGCCCTGCTGCTGGCAGGGACCGGACTATGGCGCTGGTGGCGGGTGAAATGGCTCTGAGTCACATCGCCATTCGTTGCCGGGACGAACGCATCATGCGCTATGCGGTGACGGTCTCGGTTTTGTTGCATGCCGGAATCAGCGGCTGGTGGTTGCACCGGCTGTCGCAAAGGCCGCCCGAGTTGCCCTCACGTTTCGAAGTGGTCATCCAGCCCCACGCGCAGGCGCCTGCGCGGCGGCCCCGACTCCGGCCGACCGCTGTTCCGGAGCGGCCGAAGCCGCCCAGGCCCGTCGCCCGGCCCGCCCCGCCGAAGGCGAAAAGGATCAGGCCAAAGAAAGCCGCGACGAAACAGCCTCGTCCAGTCATGAACGAAGTCGAATCACCTTCGCCTCCCGTACAGGAGACGGCCGTGACCGAACCGACGGTCACGGCGGCGGCAATGCCGCCGGAGCCCGAACCATTACCTGCGATCCCGCCGCGTCCTTCGGCTCGATTCGACAATCCCAGGCCCTGGTATCCCCGCATGGCGCGACGGCGGGGCATGGAAGGCCGGGTGACGCTCAGGGTCACGGTGAGTCCGGATGGCCACGTTGCGGCGATTCGGGTGGCGCACAGCTCCGGCTATCGCCTGCTCGACGATGCCGCACTCGAAACCGTGAAGACCTGGCGGTTCGTGCCGGCATATCGTGGCGACACGCCCGTGACGGGAGAGGTGCTGGTGCCCATCCGTTTTCGCCTGCGGAGCGGGACCGTGGAGATGGCCGATGCCGGCGAGCCGCGCTGAGGCTCAATGCAGGCGGAAACGCATCCTGTAGTCGAAGCTCAGTTGGCGGGTGCCTTCCGGCAGGGGCGGAAAGGGGGCGGCGTCGCGGGCAGCCCGTTCCGCGGCGCGACACAGAACCGGCGTCCCTTCACGGCACTGCAGATCGGCGATCCGGCCGTCGGCGGTCAATTGCAGATGAAGCATCACCATGCCGGTGAGCCGACGGCGGCGGGCGGCCGGGGGATAACGCTTGTGCTGCTCGATTCGTTTCAGGATTTTCTGCGTGTAGTCCTGTTGCCGCTTCACCACGGAGATCATGCCCAGGGGCGCTTCCGGTTCCGGGCGTGTTGCCACGGGCGGTGTCGCCGGCGGGGGCGGCACCGCCGCGGCAACGGTTTCGGTGCGCACGATGGTCTTCGGTTTCGGTGGCGGTTTTTTCCTGACGACGGGCCGGGGCGCCTTTGGCCGGCGGACCGGCCTGGGCTCGGGCGCAGGTCGAGGCCTGGCTTGCGGCTTCGGAGAGGTGATGACCGCCCGGAAGGTGACCACCGGCATGTCCGGCCGTTTTCCCGCCGCCGTATAACGCTGACCGATCTCGATCAGGGCGCCGGCGTGCACGAGCACGGAGACCAGCGCGGCAAGATGAATGGCCTGCAGGCGTAACGGCAGCGACATGACGCGGAATGACAAGACGGATTGACGAAGGACCGGATCAGTATCGGGGCACCACGGGCCGGCCGGCAAGCCGCAATCGCGTATCGGTTGATCTGGATCGGTGCCTGTCGCATATGCGACAGGGTGTTGCATATGCGACAGGTTTATTCGCCGTGACTGATGAAGATCGGCGATTTCCGGACCTTTCGGGGCGGCACGCATCTTGCCATGCAGCGAGACACCCTATCCTGAATCCACTGGAGTCGTTGCATGAACAAGAAAATCCTGTATGCCGTGATGTGTGGCCTGGCCATGCCGGCGGGCGCCGCGGAGCTGCCGGTCATCGACGTGGAGGCCGCCCTGCCCGCCGATGCCACGACGGCCACGCTCACGGAGGAAAACACCGTGCGTCCCGCTCCCGCCGATGGCGGGGAATGGATTCTGGACGTGCCCGGCGTGTCCGGCATTCGCATGGGCACCAAGGGCGTGGATCCCGTGATTCGCGGGCAGAAGTACAACCAGCTCAACGTGCTGCTCGACGGGGCCTTCGTCTATGGCGGTTGCGCCAACCGCATGGATCCGCCCACGGCCTGGGCCGATGCCGCCGGTTACGATTCGGTGACCGTGATCAAGGGTGTGCAGAGCCTGATTTATGGCAGCGGCGGCAGCGGGGGTACGGTGCTGTTCGAACGGGACGTGCCGGAATTCGCCGAGGGTGAAAAGGTCAAGGGACGCATCGGCGGCGGCTACCAGTCCAATGGCGAGGCCTGGGATGCCTTTGCCGACGTGGCGGCCGGCAGCGATCGGGCCTTTGCCCGCGGCATCGTCAGCGCCCGCGAGGCGAGCCCGTACAAGGACGGTGACGGCAACGAGGTGCATTCCGGATACAAGACCCGCACCGGCGCCCTGACCCTGGGCACCCGCACCGAAGGCGGCACCCTGTTCCGTTTCGATGCGGACGTGACCCGCGGCCGCGATACCCTGTATGCCGGCGCGCCCATGGATGCGCCAAGGGAGGACGGCAACCTCTACAAGCTGGGCATGGACATGCCGAAGGCGGGGGCCTTCGAGAACGTCCGGGCCGAGGTCTATCTGTCCGACGTGACCCACGAAATGGACAACTACAGCCTGCGCACCAACACCGGCATGTGGATGCGCGTGGACTCCGAATCGGATACCACCGGGGGGCGCCTGCTGGGCGATCTGATCCTGGGCGAGGGCGTTCTCACGCTGGGGCTCGACGTGCAGAACGTCGATCGGGATTCCACCCGCTATGCCGGCATGGCAGGCATGGAGCCCACCGCGTCCCAGTCCTTCCTGTGGCCGGGCACCGAGCTGAACCAGACCGGCGTGTTCGCCGAATACAACGACGAAGTGGGCAAGGCCAGTCGTTATACCGTCTCCGTTCGCTACGACCGGGTCGAGGCCGATGCCACGAAGGCGGCACAGGCGCCGGATACCGGCATGAGCCCCAACATGCTCTACAACACCTATTACGGCACCACGGCAGAGAAGAAGACGGAGAACAACATCGGCGCGTTGTACCGCATGGAGCACGATCTGAGCCCGCGCACCACGGTGTTCTGGGGCATCAGCCGCACCGTGCGCACGGCCGATGCTTCAGAACGGTTCATGGCCGGCAACAACATGGTCACCCTGAAACGCTGGATCGGGAATCCCGATCTGGATCCGGAAGTCCACAACCAGTTCGATGTGGGGGCCAACTGGCGGCTGCAGAAGACCCTGCTGTCGGTCTCGCTCTACTATGATAGCGTGAACGACTACATCCTGCGCGATCGGGCCCACGGGCAGGATGGCGTTCTGGCAAGCGACAATGCTGCCATCTACCGCAACGTGGATGCCCGCCTCTACGGCTTCGATGCCGAGGCGGTGCAGCAGTGGTCGGCCCGCTGGCGCAGCCGCTTTACCGTGGCCTACGTGAACGCCACCAACACCACCGACGATCGGCCCATTGCCCAGACGCCGCCGCCGGAAGGCACGGCATCACTGGAATACGATCGCCGCGACTGGATGCTGGGCACCCGCGTGCGCGCCACCATGAAGCAGACCCGGGTGGAGGACGATCCGCTGACCGACAGCGGCCTCGATGCCGGCCCGACCCCGGGCTTCGCCGTGTGGGATCTCTATGGCCGCTGGCAGGCCACGAAGTCCACCGAGCTGAAGTTCGGCATCGACAACGTCTTCGACCGGCTCTATGCCGAGCACCTCAACAAGCCCAACGCCTACGATCCGGGCGCCAACCAGGTCAACGCCCCGGGCCGTTCGTACTGGGCGCGGGTGGCCATGCGTTTCTGATTTGGTCGGGCATCTCCCATGACCGTCCGTTGACCGGCCGCCAGGCCGGTCTTTTTTTTGCGCCGGATCAAAAAACAACCGTAATTTCATACCTTTTTCGCATGGTCCTCCGGGCAAGCCCGTTTATGCTCCCTGATAGGGAAGGCAGGGAACCTGCAGGAGGAAGGAACGATGAACGAATACGTCGTGATTCGTTATCCGACCGATCGGGATGTCTACCTGGATCGCGACCATGCGGTGCCGCTGGGACGGACCAACCGGATTCTGACCATTTCCAGCAGCGGATGGCACATATTCGACCTGGGCGAGCCGGTCGACTACACGCCCGAATCCCGGTCGGTCCTGATCGTGAACACGGACGTGGATTCGCCCCACGAGCTGCAGTTCGAACCGAAAGGGGCGTGAAATGCGTCGTCTGCGTGTCTGGTGCCTCGCCTTCGTCTTCGCATGGCTGGGTGCCTGCTCGGTCGTCTACGAGAATCCGGTACTGGAGGCGCAGCAGCCGGAATCGGGTTACCGGTTCCGGACGCTGGCTGCCAACGGCAATTCCGACGAACTGTTCGTGGTTCTGACTCTCTCGGGCGGCGGTACCCGGGCAGCGGCCCTTTCCCATGGCGTGATGGAAACCCTTCGGCAGGTGTCCTTGCCGTGGCAGGGACGGCACACCAGCCTGCTGGACGAGGTGGATGTCATCTCCTCGGTTTCGGGCGGCAGTTTCACGGCCGCCTACTATGGCCTGTTTCGCGACCGGCTGTTCCGGGACTTCCCGCAACGGATGCTGTATCGCGATCTGCAGGCGGAACTCGTCAATACCGTGTTCTGGCCGCCGCACGCGTTGCGTTTCATCTATCCGGAATACCGGCGTACCGAACTGGCCGTGGATCTCTACGACGACACCCTGTTCGAGGGACGCACCTTTGCCGATCTGCAGGCCGCCGGCCGGCCGTACATCATCCTCAATGCCACGGATGTCTCTCTCGGGGTGCCGTTCCGCTTCATCCAGTCCCGTTTCGACACGCTCTGCTCGGATCTGTCGCGGATCACGATCGGACGTGCCGTGGCGGCCTCCTCGGCGTTTCCCGGCGCCTTTTCGCCGCTGACCCTGCGCAATCACCCGGATGGCTGCGGCTACCGTCGGCCCGGCTGGTTCGCCCTCGCGCCCCGCAACCGGGAATACGATCCCGCCGGCTATCAGCGCTATCTCAACGAGCAGAGTTACCTGGCCCAGGTGCGCGACCCGGAAACGGGGGGCTGGCGCAAGCGGCGTCCCTACATTCATCTGACCGACGGCGGCGTGGCCGACAATCTCGGCCTGCGGGCCGTGATCGACAGCCTCGTCGATGATGCGTCCGAATGGAGCATCAACAAGTGGATCAACCGCACCGCTCCCCGTGCCGATGGCAACGCCCGCAGCAGCCGGGAAGATCGCAAGGGATCGCGGCATCTGGTGATCATCGTGGTGGACGCCGGACGGGAACGGGCGTTCGGACTCGATCGGGTACCGACGGCGCCGGGGCTGACCGACGTATTGACGGCGTCGGCCTCGGTGCCGATTGACAATTATTCCCGCGCCAATATCGAACTCGTGCGCGAACAACTGGCGCAGCGGCTGCGCAACGAAAGCCGCCTGCGACGGGGTCGGCAGCCGTTGCCCGGGGACGAACGGGCGCCCGGCCTGCATTTCGTCTATCTGGGTTTCAACAATGTCCGGGACGATGGCCTGCGCCACCGGCTAAACGACCTGCCGACAAATTTCCATCTGCCGCGCGAGGATGTCGATCTGTTGCGCCGGACCGGCTGCGAGCTGTTGCGTGATTCGGTGCGGTTCGCCGCACTGCTCAAGACGCTTGGGGCGAAGTTCGAGGCCGATTGCCGGTTCATTCCGGGAGGCGGGAAGGGATGAGATGGCTGTGTGCGCAGTTCAATGAACTTGTCCGGCAGTTCAATAAACTTGTTCGCTGTATAGGGAGCCGGATCTACGGCACCTTGCGGAAAGTGGATGACTGGGTCCATGACGGCTATCGGCCTGGTTCGTATCGCCGCTGGCTGTGGGTGAAGGGATATTCATTGATGGCCGTGTTGACCGTTGCCCTGGCTTTGGGCGCCATGCTCTTCAAACCGGCGAGACCGGCATTCGAAAATCTCTTGTTGATTGTTACGCTAATCATGGCCGCCGTGATGGTCGCCTGGCTGGCACGCAAGAAGGCCACTTTGGTGCCCTTGATTGCGGTTGTCGTGACCGCAGGGGTTGGCATCCTGTGGAACCGGAATCCGTGGTCGACTGATCTGACGGCGACACAGCTTTTTCTGTGCTTGTGGGGTGCTCTGGCGGTCATGCAGGGGCTGGCGTTCCTGTATCTGAAGGGCTTCCCGTTATTGCGTTCAGAGGCGTGTGATGACCTGCGTCATTGGCTGAAGGAAGTCGATCTTTGCGCAGGCGATCAATCGGAACTGAGAGAGTTGCCGGAGGGTATCGGCATCAAGATCTGGGCCACGATGTCGGTGGCAGCTGAGAACCTGTTACGCCTGTTGATCGTGCCGGCGCTGGCCGTGTTGCTCCTGCGGCTGGGCGTATTCGGGGCGAGTGTTGCCCTCGTCCTATGGTGGGGGGTGCTGGCCCTGGCGGCGCTCTATCCCCGCCTGGACATGCTGTTGCAGTTCATCCGCAGGATGTTCCTGGTCGGTGTCCAGCTGGTCGTCTCCCTGACCGTGATCGTGCTGGCCATCATGAGCCTGGTTCCGGTCGAGCAGGTCGTCATCCTGCTGGATTCGGCCGGCACCCGGCTTGTGGCCTGGCTGGTGTTCGCTGCCTATGCCACGGCCTGGTTCCATGAATTCTGGATCAACCGTTTTCTGATGGACCATCTCCTCACCCTGATGGGGGAAACCGATCCGGAGCGGCCGGGTGAACTGAGGCCGGTTGGGGCGGGAGACACCGGGGTGATCCGTATCCATGGCGTCGATCGGTTCAAGGTATTCCGGAAGGATGACTCGGGATCGGACGACTATCTCCTGTACCGCAAGCAAGCCCTGTTCGAGCGCATCATCAACTACCGGGGACGGGCAGATGAGCAGCTGCAGTGTCATGACCTGGCCGATCGTGAGCAGAAGGCGGATGCCTGTGCGTCGGCACACCGGCGCCAGAAATGTCTGCAGAAGCTGACCTCGGGTATCCAGTTGTATTTTCTGGTTCTCAACCTGGGGCTGCTGCTGTGCGCCGGTGGTGTTGTGTGGTATCTGCAAAACCGGGTTCCCCAACAGCCACAGGTCGTGGCTGAATCCGGAAGGGGAGCCCCCGTGGCGCTTGCGCACCTGCTCCGTTCCGGCGATCGGCCGTTCATCGCGGTCGCCGCTTCCGGTGGTGGCACCCGGGCGGCGCTGTATACCGCTTCCCTGTTGTACGGACTGAAACGTGCAGGCCTGCTGCAGGATGTGAAGCTGCTCAGTGGCGTGTCCGGAGGGAGCGCGGCCATCGCCTATTTCGCGGCCCATCGGGAGGGATTGCAGGCGGCGGAGAGTTCCGAAAGCGCTTCGACCGGGATGAAAACGGACAGGACGTCTGCACCCTCGGGCTGCACCGTCGTGGACGGGCGCTGGCAGGACTATTGCCGAACCCTGATTCACCCTTTCATCCAGGATGTGCTCGCCTCCGCGCTGGAGGCCCGCGTGGCGCTGGGTAGCGTGCGCCTGGGCAATTTGCTGGTGGAGAGTTTCAATCGCGCGGGTCTGGCGGGCACCGAAGGGCTCGCCCGTCCGCTGGGGGATGTGGATGACATCGGTCTGATCTTCAACACGACGCTGGTCGGCAAACTGGATTGTCGTGACTGTCAAAACGAAGTCCGGGATCGTGATGAACCTCACTGGTTCCCCTTCGCTCGGGCAGCACTGCAAAAAAAGGACCGTACCCAAACCCGGCTCGCCGGCAATCGCCTGCTGTTGACCAACCTGGCAGGGAGCGAAAGCCTCTGGCCCGGGCCGGGCGAGGGTGAGGGTGAAGCGGATGGCTTCGTGGCCATCGCGGATCCGGCGATTCCGTTGTCAAATGCGGCGGCCGTGAGCGCGAACTTCCCGCCGGTGTTTCCCAATGCGGCCATCGACGTGGATGCCCGGATCCGTTACTGGGTCACCGACGGAGGTGCCGTCGACAACCGGGGACTGGTGAGCCTGTTGCAGGCCCTGTTGTCTGCGCTCGGTGAACCGGGCCGGGCGGATTTCGTCAATGGCCCACCGCCGATTCACGTGATTGTCGCCGATGCCTCGCTCGTCAAGGCGCCCTTCTCGCAATGGCGGGGCATCAAGGGTGCTCTGGCCGGTGCGGGCAAGAACGCGGCATTGCTGGAAGACCGGCTGTGGGCGGACGTGGTGCGTCGGTACCGGGCGCTTGGCGGCAAGCCGAAAGACATCCGCCTGCATCGCCTGGGCATGCCCGAAGTGCTGCGCCGCCGGGGTGGCATCGAAACCCACTGGATGTTGCCGGCCGAAATCGATCTGGACCAGGAAGTGCCGCCATTGCCGCGCGCAGAGATTCCCGCCTTGCTGTTCTGCCTGCACACGGCCCCGGATGATCCGGGCTGCAAGCGATGGAAGCAGGACCGGGCAGCGTTCTGGACCAGAGTGACGGGCGATGACAAGGACGGGAACTACCGGCAATCGTGGCAGCGTCTGCTCGCTGCCCTGAACCCGGATGCCGGATCCGCCCGCTCCGGCGATACCTTCAGTCCGTGATGGCGTACTTCTTCATCCGGTAGATGAGCGTGCCGCGGGTCAGGCCGAGCAGGCGGGCGGCCTTGCTCTGGTTGCCGCGGGTGCGTTGCAGGGCCTGGCGGATGAGATCCTGTTCCAGGGCTTCGAGATGCACACCGGTATCGGGCAGGACGAATTCGCCCGCCTCGTGATCCGGGTCGCGCTGGCGGATTTCGGCCGGCAGGTTCCCGGCCTGGATGGTCTGCCCCGGAAACAGGATCACCATGCGTTCGCAGACATTGCGCAATTCCCGCACGTTGCCGGGCCAGCGATAGCGCTGCAGGGCTTCCATGGCGCCGACACTGTAGCGGGGAGCGTCGAGGCGGTGTTCCATGGCCAGACGCGCCGTCAGGCGGGTGACCAGCAGTTCCAGATCCGGGCCGCGTTCGCGCAGCGGCGGCAGTTGCAGCGGCACCACGTTCAGGCGGTAGAACAGATCCTCGCGGAAGCGGCCGGCTCGGACCTCGCCGAAGAGATCGCGATTGGTCGCGGCCACGACCCGCACGTCGACCCGCTCGGGCCGGGGCTGGCCGACGGGCTGGACCTCGCCGCCTTCGAGGAACCGCAGCAGCTTGGCCTGGATGCCCAGGGGCAGTTCACCCACTTCGTCGAGAAACAGCGTGCCGCCGTGGGCGGCCTGGATGCGGCCGGGCTGATCGCCGGTGGCCCCGGTGAAGGCGCCCTTGCGGTGCCCGAACAGTTCCGATTCGGCCAGGTTCTCCGGCAGGGCCGCGCAGTTGATGGTCACGAACGGACCTTCGGCGCGGCGGCTCTGTTCGTGGATGGCCCGGGCGAGCAGTTCCTTGCCGGTGCCGCTTTCGCCCTGGATGAGGGTGGTGGCATCGGTCACGGCCGTGATGGCCGCGGCGCGCAGCACGGCCTGAAACTCGGGCGACTCGCCGAGCATGGTGTCGTGGGCAGGGAATTCAGTGAACGTGCTCATGACGGGGATTTTCCGGGTTGCTCAGGGGCGGGACGTGCCCCGCATGTCGAAGATTCAGACCAAAGCTTAGCAGCGCCAGCAGGATCAGCAATACCCCGACGGTCTGGCGCAGGCCGCGGGTGCGGGAGAAACGGGTCATCCAGCCGGTAACGATGCCGGCCGTCAGCGTGGCCGGCAGGGTGCCCACGCCGAAGGCGAGCATGAACAGGGCGCCCGGCAGGGCGCCGCCGGCGGTGATGGCCCACAACAGCACCGAATAGACCAGTCCGCAGGGCAGCCAGCCCCAGACGGCGCCGAACAGCAGTGCCTGCCAGGGCGAGTTGACCGGCAGCAGGCGCTGGCCAAGGGGCTCGAGTCGGCGCCAGAGGGGCTTGCCGATCCGCTCGATGGCAGCGAAGCGGGGAAACCAGCCGGCCAGATAGAGTCCGATCCCGACCATGAAGGCGGTGGCCAGCAGCAGCAGGACGAGCCGCCCGGTCTCGGAACCCAGGCCCGTGACCAGGCCGCTCCCCAGGCCACCGGCCAGGGCGCCGGCGACGGCATAGCTGGCGATGCGGCCGGTATTGTAGGCGGCCACGTAGGCGCCCAGGCGCCAGCGATCGGCGCGCACGTCGGCCGGCAGGCTGAAGGTCAGGGCGCCAATGATGCCGCCGCACATGCCCAGGCAGTGCAGGGTACTGAACAGCCCCACCACGAAGACGCTGAAGAGGGTCAGCTCCAAGGGAATATCCGGTGAATGGAAAAATCAGCATGTTAGCATGCTGACCGATGCCCGCCGGACCCGCCTTGATCCGGATCAGGCCGCCTCGTAGATGATGGCGACGATGCCCGGAAGCTGGGTGCCGGTCTCCCGGATCAGGTCGTCCAGCTCGGCGGGATCGAGCCCCAGGATTTGCCACACGCCGAGCTCGATGGGCAGATCGTCGTCGGGCGAGAGGCAGGGCGCGACCGTGTTGGCGATGGCATTGGCCAGATGCACCGCCGCCGCCTCGGTGCGGAAATCCCCGGCTTTCTCCGGTGCATGATGCCAGCGGGTGGGCATCACGAGGGATTTGGGCAGTCGCCACTGGCGAAGGAGCTCCGCGCCGAGTTCCGCGTGGTCGAAACCGAAGGCGATGTGTTCCAGCGAGTCCAGATCCGCGTCCGGTTGTTTTGCCAGTTCGAGCACCTGCCGGGAGAGTTCCGGCTGGGTGAGATACATCACCAGCTTGCCGATGTCGTGCAACAGGCCGGCCACGAACAGCTGTTCGTTGTTGCGCAGGCCGCACTTGCGGGCGATGATGCGCGCCGCCGTGGCACAGGCCAGGTTGTGTTGCCAGAAGACATCGGGGCTTGCCAGCCCTTCGGGGATGTGCCGGAAACGTCCGGTGATGGCGGCGGCCATGGCCAGATCCCGCAACTGCCGGGTGCCGACGATGGTGATGGCCATGGAAATGGTGTCCACCTGGGACGGAAAGTTGTAGAAGGGGCTGTTGACCAGCTTCAGCAGCCGGGCGGTCAGGGCCGCGTCCTCGGCGATGACCTCGGCGATGTCCACGGCCGTGCACTCGGGATCCTCGACCATCTCGTTGATCCGCACCACGATGTCCGGGAGCGAAACCAGCTCGAGATTGTCGGTGACGAGATCGCGGGGGCTGAGAGGCATGGATGGCGTCTTCCCTGGGGGACGGTTTCCGAAAGGACGGGAACCGTCCTGGTCATCGGTTGTCCTTCGTCGTTCAGTATATTACCTGTGTGCGAGGGTATCAGCAGTAAACATGTGAACTGTGTCACATTCTGTTGTGGCGTCGAAAAGTAACAGAGTTTTCAATGCACTGCACGGAAAATCTCGGAACAGGATTCAAAATGCAATGAACAATCGGGAAATCCGCCTTTCCATCGCCGGCATGAGCTGTGCCGGTTGCGTCGCCTCGGTGGAAAAGGCCTTGCAGGCCGTGCCCGGCGTGGAGACGGCCACGGTCAATTTCGCCGAACACACGGCCGTGGTGACGGGGGATGTCACGCCCGAGGCCCTGACCGCCGCGGTCAAGGCGGCCGGGTACGATGCCGCCGAGCTGCGAGGGATCGACGACGGCAGCGAACGGGAGGCTGTCGAACGGGCCCAGTACCGGCGCCTGTTGCAGCGTGCGGCGATGGCGGCGGCGGTCGGCTTTCCCCTCTTTGTCGCCGGTCTGGCCGGCTGGCTGCCGGACATCGAAGCCGGGCGCGGCTTCTGGCTCGGCGTCGGCCTGCTCACCCTGGGTGTCCTCATTGTTGCCGGTGGTCATTTCTTCACCGGCGCCTGGAAGGCCTTCGTCCATCACGACGCCAACATGGACACCCTCATCGCCCTGGGCACCGGTTCCGCGTGGCTGTTCTCCATGGCGGTGCTGATCTGGCCGGAGGCGGTGCCGAGCCTGGCGCGGCATGCCTACTTCGAGGCGGCTGCCATCATCATTGCCTTCATCAATTTCGGCTCGGCCATGGAGATGCGCGCCCGGGGGCGGACCTCGGAGGCGATCCGCAAGCTCATCGGTCTGCAGCCGCGCACGGCCCGTGTGGTCCGCGACGGGAAGGAGCAGGACGTACCCATCGATCAGGTCGGCCTGGACGAAACCCTGCGCGTGCGCCCCGGCGAGCGCATTCCGGTGGATGGCGTGATCCTCGAAGGCCACTCCAGCGTGGACGAATCGATGCTCACCGGTGAGCCGCTGCCGGTGGAGAAGGGGCCGGGCGACGAGGTGGTGGCCGGGACCATCAATGCACGGGGCACCTTCCTGTTCCGCTCCACGCGCATCGGCGCCGACACGGTGCTGGCGCAGATCATCGAGATGGTGCGCACGGCCCAGGCCAGCAAGCCGGCCATCGCCCGGCTGGTGGACCGGGTCGCCGGCGTGTTCGTGCCCAGCGTGATGATCGTGGCGGTGGTGGCCTTCCTCGCCTGGTACAACCTGGCGCCGGATCTGGGCGTCGGCTATGCGGTGGTGGCCGCCATGACCGTGCTCATCATCGCCTGCCCCTGTGCCCTCGGGCTGGCCACGCCCATTTCCATCATGGTCGGCGTGGGCCGGGCGGCGGAGATGGGGATCCTGATCCGCAACGGCGACGCCCTGCAGCAGATCGGCAGGCTCACCACCGTGGTGCTGGACAAGACCGGCACCGTTACGGCCGGCCGGCCGGAAGTCACCGATCTCGTTCCCGTGCAAGGCGTCACGCCGGCGGATCTGCTGGCCGATGCCGCCAGCCTCGAAGCGGTTTCCGAGCATCCCCTGGCCGCAGCCATCACCGCCGCCGCCGAGAGCCGTGAACTGTCGCTGTCGCCGGTCGAGGGTTTCGAATCCCGCACCGGTCGCGGCGTCACCGGCACCGTGGCGGGCCGGCGCGTGTATTTCGGCAACGCGGCCCTGATGCGCGAGGCGGGCGTCGACATTGCGTCCCTGCAGGCGCAGGCCGAAGAACTGGCCGCGCTCGGGCGCACCCCCGTGTTTCTGGCCGTGGACGGCGTCCTGCGCGGCCTGGTCGCCGTGGCCGATCCCGTCAAGCCCGATTCGGCGGCAGCCATCGCGCGCCTGCACGATCTCGGTCTCAAGGTGGTGATGCTCACCGGCGACGTGCGGGCCACCGCCGAGGCGGTGGCGAAACAGGTGGGCATCGACGAGGTGGTGGCCGAGGTCCATCCCGAGGACAAGGACCGGGTGGTGGCCGACTACCAGGCCCGTGGCGAAGTGGTGGCCATGGTCGGCGACGGCATCAACGACGCCCCGGCCCTGGCCCGTGCCGACGTCGGCATCGCCATCGGCACCGGCACCGACATCGCCATCGAATCGGCCGACATCACCCTCATGGGCGGCTCCCTGCACGGCGTGGCCGACGCCATCGCCCTGTCCCGCGCCACCGTGCGCAACATCAAGCAGAACCTGTTCGGCGCCTTCGTCTACAACGTCATCGGCATTCCCATCGCCGCCGGCGCCCTGTACCCCGTCACCGGCATGATGCTCAGCCCCATCCTCGCCGGCGCCGCCATGGCCGCCTCCTCGGTCACCGTGGTCAGCAACGCCAACCGGCTGCGCTGGTTCCGCTCACCCAGGTTTCGCTCGCAAACGGAGAA
>JALVBM010000380.1 GCA_027010665.1 Chromatiales bacterium | reverse complement strand
CGGATCAGTCGACCTTGAAGGCGGCGCTGGGATCTTCCTCGAAGATGGCCGGCAGGGAATGGGCGATGCCCTTGTGGCAGTCGATGCAGGTCTTGCCGGAGGTCAGCCCCTTCTCGTGGTTGCGCATGGCACGGGGCGTCTGCTCCGTGTAGTCCATCGACTCGAAGTCGTGACAGTTGCGGCATTCCCGCGAATCGGTTTCCTTCATGGTCTTCCACACGTGGCGTGCCAGCTCCAGGCGCTTGGCCTCGAACTTCTCCGGCGTGTCGATGGTACCCAGGACCTTGTGCAACAGCTCGTTGGACGCCTGGATCTTGCGGATCATCTTGTGGGTCCAGTCCTTGGGGACATGGCAGTCGGGACAGGTGGCCCGCACACCGGTGCGGTTGGAATAGTGGATGGTGTCCTTGTATTCCTGGTAGACGTTGTCCCGCATCTCGTGACAGCTGATGCAGAACTGCTCCGTGTTGGTCAACTCCAGCGCGGTGTTGAACCCGCCCCAGAAGATAATGCCCGCCACGAAGCCCGCCGCCAGCAGGCCACCCATGGAGTATTTCACCGAGGGCTTCTTGAGGATCGCCCACCAGCGTCGGAACAGGCCCGGTTCGTTGTGCTGCTCGCTCATGACTCATTCTCGCTTTTTCAGGTTTTTGGCATGGAGATGGGCAATCCGCCTACTGTTCGGCCTGCAGGGCCTTCACCGGCTTGAAGGTGTTCTCCACCAGCGGCTTGGCATTGGCCTGGGGCACGTGGCACTGGGTGCAGAAGTAGCGGCGTGGCGCCACCGTGGCCAGCACCGTGCCGGTGCGATCCTTGAAGTGGGTCTGGCTGATCTTGGTTGCCCCCGACTCCCGGTAGTTGGCCCAGCTGTGGCAGGTCAGGCACTTGTTGAACTTCTTGTTGATCTTGTAGCCCTTGATGGAATGGGGAATGAGCGGCGGCTGCTGCACGTAGTCCCGCTCGAAGGGCACGTCGTCCTTGATCCATTTCTTGGGCTGGGTCCTGACCGACTCATCCTCGAGCGGCACGTGACCGCGCAACGATTTCACCTCGGGACCGGCGTCGTGTTCGGCCAGGGCCGGTACCGCCTGGAGCAGACCGAAAGCCAGCAGGCCGATTCCCAGCGTGCGTAACGTCTTCATGGTGAGACCTCCTTATTTTGGGCAACCCGAATATGTGGTGTGGTGGCATTGGAAAAACGTGTGCTGAAACGGAACACGTCCAGGGCGCAGACGTCGATGCAACGCCCGCAGTTGGTACAGTTGGGGGACAGGATCACCGGGCCGATCCCCTGATCGGCGCCCTTGAGCGCCGGACGAATCACCTGCTGTTCGGGACAGACGGCGAAACAGTCCATGCAGTCATCGCACTTCTCGCGAGCCGCGGCGGAAACCCGGACCACACTCGGCATCGCGAGCAGGCTGTAGAAGGCCCCGACCGGACAGACATGCCCGCACCAGCCGTGACGGAGCACGAACAGATCGAACAGGAACACCGCCAGCACGATGGCCCAGGCGAAGCCCATGCCGAAGATCAGGCCCCGGTGCAGCATGGAGACCGGATTGACCACCTCCCAGGCGATGGTGCCGGTAAGAAAGGCCAGCACGAAGGTCAGGCCCAGCACCCAGTAACGGGTCTGACGGCTCATGCGCGCGCTGCCCTTGATGTTCAGGCGCCGCCGCAGCCAGGCAGCGAGATCGGTGACCAGGTTCACGGGGCAGACCCAGGAACAGTACACCCGCCCGCCCACGATGAGATAGAACACGGTGACGATGGCCGCACCCGCCAGGGCCGTGCCGGCGACGGCATGGCCGGTGAGGAAGGATTGCAGCAGCACGTAGGGATCGGTCAGCGGCAACACGTCCAGCGTGAGGCTGGAGGCCAGGTTGCCCTTGACGATCCACAATCCGGCCCACGGCCCAAGCAGGAACAGCGCCAGGATGCCGAACTGGCTCACGCGCCGCAGCAGCAGCCACTTGTGGGCCCGCCACCAGCCCTTGCGCAGCGTCGCCTCCTGCCCCGGACGCAGGGCACTCATGGCTTGCCTCCCTTGCGGTTGAGGGTGTCGAGCGGATTGTCGGCAAAGGGCGTGTCATGCTGCTTCATCTTCAGCCCCTCGCCCTCGTAGTCGTATTCGACGCCTTCGGGCAGGTTGTACTGGTGCTCCACGTCGGGCGTGACCAGCGACTTGCCGGCCCGTTGCTTCTCCTTCCAGCCGACCCGGTAGTGGCGGCCCAGCTCGCCCTTGGCCAGCTTGTCGGGCAGCACCTTGATGGCCGCCTGATCCAGCACGCAGGCATGCTCGCACTTGCCGCAGCCGGTGCAGGCCTCCGAATGCACCACGGGAATGAAGATGGCATGTTTCCCGGAGCGCACGTTGTGCCGCGCCTCGAGGGTGATGGCCTTGTCGATGAGCGGACACACCCGGTAACAGACGTCGCAGCGCAGCCCCAGAAAGTTCAGGCAGTTCTCCTGGTCGATGAGTACCGCCAGGCCCATGCGCGCGTCGTCGATGTTGGTGAGATCCTTGTCCAGCGCGCCGGTGGGACAGGCCTTCACGCAGGGAATGTCCTCGCACATCTCGCAGGGGATCTTGCGGGCCTCGAAGAAGGGCGTGCCGGTGGCGACCGGCTCTTCCGGCCTGGCCAGCCTGAGGGTGTCGTAGGGACAGTCGCGCACGCACAGGCCGCAGCGGATACAGGCGCCGAGGAAATCCCGTTCGGGGCCGGCCCCCGGCGGGCGGATGGCCGTGGCCGGCAGGGATTCGCTGCGTCTGGCATACAGCCCCACGCCGAGGCCGAACAGCAGCACACCGCTGGCGGTCCGGGCCGTATCGACCAGGAACCGCCGGCGGGAAAGCTTGCTGGATGGCGTGCGGGCCATGTGCGTTCAGTCCCGGCTCAGGCCTTGACCACCTTGACCGCGCACTTCTTGTAGTCCGTTTCCTTGGACAACGGATCGGTGGCGTCGAGGGTCACCTTGTTGACCAGGCGGCCGGCGTCGAACCAGGGCACGAACACCAGTCCCCGTGGCGGGCGGTTGCGGCCCCGGGTCTCCACCTGGACCTCGATCTCGCCGCGGCGGCTGATGACCCTGGCCATCATGCCCCGCCGCAAGCCACGGGCCCGGGCGTCGTCGGGATGCATGAATACCACCGCATCGGGGAAGGCCCGGTACAGTTCCGGCACGCGCCGGGTCATGGAGCCGGAATGCCAGTGCTCGAGCACGCGGCCGGTGGACAGCCACAGGTCGTACTCGGCATCGGGGCTCTCGGCCGGCGGCTCGTAGGGGGCGAAGATGATGTTGGCCCGCCCGTCCGGTTTGCCGTAGAACTTCACGCCCTCGCCCGGCTTGACGAAGGGATCGTAGCCTTCGCGATAGCGCCACAGGGTCTCCTTGCCGTTGACCACCGGCCAGCGCAGGCCACGGACCTTGTGATACTGGTCGAACTCGCCGAGATCGTGCCCCTTCTTCGGCCCCTGGGTGCCGAACAGGCGGTATTCCTCGAACAGTCCCTTCTGGACGTAGAAGCCGAAGTGTTCCATTTCGTCGTTGTCGTAGACGTTGCCGCGACTGTCGGTGACCTTCTGCTTGGGATACTTGTCCACCTGGCCGTTGCGGAACAGGATCTCGTACAGGGTCTTGCCGCGATACTCGGGCTTCTTGGCGATCAGTTCCTCCGGCCACACGTCCTCGACCTTGAAGCGCTTGGAGAACTCCATGATCTGCCACAGGTCCGACTTGGCCTCGCCCGGGGCCTTCACCTGCTGGCGCCAGAACTGGGTGCGCCGCTCGGCGTTGCCGTAGGCGCCCTCCTTCTCGGTCCACATGGCGGTGGGCAGGATGAGATCCGCCGCCTGGGCGGTGACGGTGGGATAGGGATCGGAGACGACGATGAAGTTCTCCGGATTGCGGTAGCCCGGATAGGTCTCCTCGTTCAGGTTGGCCGCCGCCTGCATGTTGTTGTTGCACATGACCCAGTAGGCATTGAGCTTGCCGTCCTTGAGCATGCGGTTCTGCAGCACGGCGTGATAGCCCGGCTTGGCGGGGATGGTGCCTTCCGGCAGTTTCCAGATCTTCTCGGCGAAGTCGCGGTGGGCCTTCTTCTTGACCACCAGATCCGCCGGCAGGCGATGGGCGAAGGTGCCCACCTCGCGGGCGGTGCCGCAGGCCGAGGGCTGGCCGGTGAGCGAGAACGGGCTGTTGCCCGGTTCGGAGATCTTGCCCATCAGCAGATGCACGTTGTAGAGCAGGCCGTTGACCCACACCCCGCGGGTATGCTGGTTGAAGCCCATGGTCCAGTAGGAAGCGACCTTCTTCTTCGGATCGGCATAGACCCTGGCCAGCTTGAGCAGCTGCTCCTTGGGCACGCCGGACAGCTCGGCAGTGTACTCGAGCGTGTAGGGCTCGACCGACTTGGCGTACTCCTCGAAACTGATCTTGGTGAGCTTGCCCTTGCCCGGGTTCTTGGCCTTCTTCTCCAGCGGATGCTCGGGACGCAGGCCGTAACCGATGTCGGTCACCGTCCTGGTGAAGTTGACGTGCTTGCCGATGAAGTCCTTGTTGTAGGCCTTGTTCTGGATGATGTAGTTGGCGATGAAGTTGAGGATCGCCAGATCCGTCTGCGGCTTGAAGACCATGCCGTTGTCGGCCAGATCGAAACAGCGGTTGCGGAAGGTGGAGAGCACATGGACTTCCGAACCCGGCTTGGTCAGACGGGTGTCGGACAGGCGCGACCAGAGGATGGGATGCATCTCGGCCATGTTGGAACCCCAGAGCACGAACACGTCGGCGTGTTCCAGATCGTCATAACAGCCCATGGGCTCGTCGGCGCCGAAGCCGCGAATGAAGGCGCCCACCGCCGAGGCCATGCAGTGGCGGGCGTTGGGATCGATGTTGTTGGAGCGGAAACCGGCCTTGTAGAGTTTGGAGGCGGCGTAGCCTTCCCATACGGTCCACTGCCCCGAACCGAACATGCCGACCGCGGTCGGGCCCTTCTTCTTCAGGGTCTCCTTCCACTTCTCGGCCATGATGTCGAAGGCCTGGTCCCAGGTGATGGGCGTGAACTCGCCGTTCTTGTCGTACTTGCCGTTGGTCATGCGCAGCAGCGGCTGGGTGAGCCGATCCTTGCCGTACATGATCTTGGACAGGAAGTAGCCCTTGATGCAGTTCAGGCCGCGGTTGACCGGCGCATCCGGATCGCCCTGAGTGGCCACCACCCGGCCGTCCTTGGTGCCGACCAGTACCGAGCAGCCGGTACCGCAGAACCGGCAGGGCGCCTTGTCCCAGCGGATCTTGATCTCTTCCTTCGAAATCGCCGAACTGACGCCCGGCACGGTCACGCCGGCTGCGGCCGCCGTGGCGGCGATGGCATTGGTCTTGATAAAGTCACGACGGTTCATCTTCATTTTGACGCCTCCTCGTTTCCGGATTCCGCTCGCAACACCGCCGGCACGGGATCCCGCTCGGCCGTTTCGGTGTTCTCGTCTTCTTCGTAATGGTGATAAATCATGGCCGCGGAGATGACCCCGGGCACGTCCTGCACCTGCACCACCCGGTCGGCCATCATGCGGGCATCGGGCTCCTCCACGGTCACCACCAGCCGCCCCTCGTCGGAAATGGCATGGACCTCCACGCCGGGCAGGGTCTCGAGTTCCCGGGCGACCGCCTGGGCCCGTTCGGGGCGGGCGTGAACCAGTACGCCGCTGATGTTCATGCATGAACCTCCTGAAGTCGGGATGAAGGGATGGGCTCGCGGGCCCGCAACCGGATGGCCTGGCCAGGACAGGGGCGGACACAGGCGCCGCAGCCGGTGCAGTCGGCAGCCACAACCTCGGGGCGCGCCACGCCACCGGGACGCGGGGGCAGGCGGATGGCCGCCGTCTCGCACTGTTCCTGGCAGGTGACGCAGACCACGCCCTGCCAGGCCAGGCATCGCTGCGCATCGACCTCGGGCATCAGCCGCCAGGCCTCGGTCTGGGCCTGATCGGCGATGACGCCGGGGCGGCAGCTCTCGGCGCAGGCATGGCAGAAGGTGCACTCGCCGCGCCGGAAGTCCACCTCGGGGAAACCACCATCGCCGCGCACCAGGATCCCCTCCGGGCAGGCGCGCAGGCAGTCCTCGCAGCGGGTGCAATACTCGACGAACGCCGCCTCGGGGATGGACCAAGGGGGCCGCAACGGTATCCGGCGACCGGAAAAGTCGCCGCGCAGAAATCGGTTGCGGCTGATGGCGTGTTTCATCATCGTCCTCGTATGGGGTGAGGATTCAAAAAAACCGCGCAAGTCGCATTGACATAAGTCAATCCGAATATTTTGATGAAGTCAGTTCTGGCAGATCCGGCGCACCAGGCGCCCGGGGTTCAGGACGAATGACCGTGCACGAGGCAAAGGTTGACCGCCGGTAATGCCTTGTTGTTGTTCGTTACGGCGGGGAAAGCGAGGCCACCGCCATGTACGGCAAGTCTAGCCGGTTTTGTCGGGAATGACACGACAGGCCCGCATGGCGGGCCTGTCGCAGATCAGGGGATGCGCTGATCGATGCGGACCTCGACGCTGTCCTGCTGGCCGGGGCTGACGGGCGAGACCTCACCCTTCAGATCGCCGCTGCGGGGCGTGGCCTGCCCGCTCTTGGAGATCCGGGCCTCGATGCGCACCTGCGGGAAGGCCGACAGTTTCATCTGCGGCATCATGGCCATGCTGTCGTCGAGGGTCACGGTAACGGGCAAATCCTTCACCTGCTTGCGTACCACGGCCAGCGGCATGGGCGGGCCGTTCAGGGCCCGGGCGAAGACGAACACGGTGTCTTCCGGCGATACCTGATCCCGGAGGGCCGGATCGAGATCCACGGTCACGCTCAGGCGGGCGCCACCGGCTGCCGGGGCTTTCGCCACCTGGGCCGCATCCACTTCCACGGTATGACCCAGGGCCTTCTCGGCCTTGGCGATCAGGGCCTGGACTTCCTTCTGTGCCTCCGGATCACCCTGCAACTGCGGGAGCAGACGCTTCCAGTGGCGTACGGCCTGTTCGTGATCGCCGGCCTGTTCGTAACCCATGCCGGCCAGCCACAGGGCCGTGGGTTCGTGGGGATTGCTCTCCAGCACCCGCTGCACCAGCTCGAAGGCCTTGCCGCTGACCTTGCCGCCCTGCTGCATGGCGAGGGCATCGGCCCAGGGCAGCAGCACGCCCGGCTCGTCGCCCACCAGGCCGTGCAGCTTCTCGAAGGCCTTCGCCGCCTCGCCATAGCGGCGCATCTGCATGTAGGTGCGCCCGAGCAGATACCAGCCCTGGGCATTGTCCGGCTGTTCCTCGAGCTTCTGCTCCAGGCGCGCGGCCATCTCCGGCAGGGTCATCTGCTGGCCACCATGCCCCTCGGCCAGCGGATCGGCCGCCGCCTGGGGATTGATGGCATCCGGATTGCCCAGCATCCAGTACAGGCCGATGGCCAGGGCCGGCACCAGCAGAACGATGGCTGCCAGCATCGCGGGGCTGCGCCCGGGCCCGCCGGCGGGGGTATCGGCCGCGTCGGCCACGTCATCCGCCAGGGCCAGTTCCAGTTCGCGGCGGGCCTGTTCCAGGGTGGCCTGGTCGAGGTTGCCGGCGGCGTGTTCGGCCTCCAGTTCCTGCAGCCGCTCGCGGGCGATGGCCACGTTCTGCGCCCTGCGATCCTGATCGGCGAGGGCGCGACGGCCGAACAGCGGCGGAACCAGGAGGCCCACGGCGACGAGCAGCATCACCGCGACCAGAATCCAGAAAAGCGTCATGAGGATTTCGTCTCGTCGTCGTTGAGGAGTTCACGGGCGCGGGCCAGTTCGGCCTCGTCGCCCGCGGAAGCCGGTTCACGGCGCCGGCGGCGCACGTAGAGGGCGACCACCAGCACGCCGATGGCCAGGATCACGAAGGGGCCAATCCACAGGGCGGCCGTGGACTTCTTGAACGGCGGCCGGTAGAGCACGAAATCGCCATAGCGGTTGACCATGTAGTCGACGATCTCCTGATCCGTGGCGCCCTGCCGGATCATGGTATAGACCTGCTCGCGCAGATCCTTCGCCAGATCGGCGTTGGAGTCGGCCAGGTTCTGGTTCTGGCACACCAGGCAACGCAGTTCCTCGATCAGGTGCTGGTAGCGCTGTTCCTGTTCGGGGGTCTGGAAATCGTGGGCCTCGATGGCGGCGAAGGCCGGTGTCAGGGCCAGCCACAGGGCCAGCAGGCCGGTCAGCACTCGTCTCATGCCGGTTCCTTCTTCAGTTGGCGGATCAGCGGCAGGATCTCGTCACGCAGTACCGCGTCGGTCACCGGGCCGGTGTGCTTGAGCCGGATGATGCCCCGCTTGTCGATGACGAAGGTCTCGGGGACGCCGTACACGCCCCAGTCGATGCCCACCTTGCCGTCGGCATCCACCGCCGTGACGGTGTAGGGATCGCCCCGTTCGGCCAGCCACTGCAGGGCATCGTTGCGCAGATCCTTGTAGTTGAGGCCCACCAGGATGACTTCCTTGCGCTGCGCCAGCCGGTTGAGCACCGGATGCTCGGCGCGGCAGGAGACGCACCAGGAGGCCCACACGTTCAGCAGCCAGACCTGGCCGCGGAAGTCGGCGGGGCTGACCGTGGACTCGGGACGGTGCAGGCGCGGCAGCGTGAACTCCGGCGCCGGCTTGCCGATGAAGGGCGAGGGCACTTCCCGCGGATTGAGCTGAAGGCCCACGGCCAGCAGGATCACCAGGCCGATGAACAACCCCAGCGGAAGCAGATA
>JALVBM010000379.1 GCA_027010665.1 Chromatiales bacterium | reverse complement strand
CGTCGGATCTGGAAGGCGACATCCGGCCCGATGCCGTGCTCGACTCGCTCGCGGATCTGCCCGCCTGGTGGCAGAAAAATGCCTGACGCCAGCGCCCGGCGCTTCTGCTAGGCTTGAAGCCGGAAAACCATAACAAGGGGGAGCGACGTCATGGCCAAGAACATCGTGATCTGTTCCGATGGCACGGGCAACACGGCCAACAAGAATCGCGGCACCAATGTGTTCAAGCTGTTCGAGATGGTCGATCAGCACGATCCGGACATGGCGCAAATCACCATCTACGACGATGGCGTGGGCACCTCCGCCTTCAGGCCGCTGAAGATCCTCGGCGGCGCCTTCGGCTGGGGACTGGCGCGCAACGTGCGGGAGCTGTATGCCGCGCTGGTACGGGTGTATGAACCCGGCGATCACATCTACCTGTTCGGCTTCAGCCGCGGCGCCTTCACCGTGCGCTGCCTGGCGGGGCTCGTCACCCGCATCGGCATTCTCGACGCGCAGCGCCTGGACAGCGATGAAACGTTGCGCAAGCGCGTGAAGGACGCCTACCGCACCTACCGGCACGACAACCGCGCCTGGCTGGAACGCCTGGTGGGCTGTTTGCGGCGCCGGCCGTCGGTCGAGGAATTCGCCCGCGCCCATTGCCGGGATCTGGAGGCCGATCTGCCGCCGGCGGGCAGGGGCCATGGCCGCGCCCGCATCCGCTTCGTGGGGGTGTGGGACACGGTGAGCGCGGTGGGCTTTCCGGTGCTGTGGGTGGCCGATGCCATCAACTGTCTGATCTACCGCTTCAAGTTTCCCAACTACCAGCTCAGCCCCTGCGTCGAACGGGCGGCCCAGGCCCTGTCCATCGACGACGAGCGCAAGACCTTCCACCCCCGCCTGTGGGACGAATCGGCCGAGGCCGAGCCGGGCGAACGCATCCGGCAGGTGTGGTTCGCCGGCGTCCATTCCAACGTGGGCGGCGGCTATCCCAAGCAGGGCCTGTCGCTGGTGAGTCTGGACTGGATGCTGCGTCAGGCCGAGGCCGCGGCATCGAACCCGGCCGAGCGGCTGCGCATTCTGGCCCCGGATCGGGAGCAGGTGCATCGCCATCGCAACGTCACCGACAAGCTCTACGATTCCCGCGCGGGACTGGCCGTGTACTATCGCTACGCGCCGCGGGACATTCATCGCATGTGCACCACCATCCGCTCCCCCTGCCTGATGCCGCCCTGGAAGCTGCTGCCCAATGCCACCACCCGGCCGCAGATCCATGCCAGCGTCGCCCGGCGCATCCTCACCGGCACCGAAGGCTATGCCCCGGGCAACCTGCCGGCCGACTTCGAACTGGTGGACGTGGAACACGGGGAGTGCGCGTGGCCCGAACTGGCCGAGGACTATCGCGCAGCACTGAAGCCGGGCGAGACCAGCCTGCTGGATCGCACCCGGGGGCTGATTCGCCTGCGTCAGGCCGGCGGCTGGGCCTTCATGATGCTGACCCTGATCTGGATCGGCCTGTCCCTGCCGCCTGATCTGTTCTCGCGCAACCTGCTGGACATCGCCGGCTATTTCTTCAGCAGCGAGTTCGTGAAGAACCTGTTCCGCCGGGAGTTCCTGTGGCTGTATCTCCTGCTGGCAGCAAGTTACGTGCTGACCACCGTTCTGCGCTGGCAGATCCACAAGCGGTATTCGGCCTTCTGGCACCAACTGCGCCATCGGCGCGCTGCGCGGCAAACGCCGAAACCCGCCTCAGCCGCCGCCTGAGTCCGGCGGCAGGGCCTTGCGCGCCTCGGCCAGCACCGCGTCCACCAGCCGACGGGTCTCGCCGGTCAGGCTGGCGCGCACGGCCTCAAGATGCAGGGTGCCCTCGCGGATGCGCGTCTCCAGCCGCACGCGGGCGGCGTCGGCCTGGCCGCCGCGCAGATCCGCGAGCAGGGTCAGTTCGAACTGCAGACGGTTGGCGGCATTGAAGGCAGCGGTGTCCACGAAACTGTCGCCGAGCAGCGTGAGGGTGACGAAAAAGGCGATGAGACCACCGATCGTCGCACCGATCAGGGCGGCCACGATCCAGGATCCGGGCGAGCGATCTCGCTGCGGCATGACGTTCTCCTTCCGGCGTTCGACTCAGGTGGTCAGCAACTGATAGAGGCCAATCAGCGCCCCGGCCACGGTGAGACAGAAGGCGCAGGCCAGGACCAGACGCAGCCCCTGGGGCAGTTGGCGCAGGCGTTCGAGCCAGTTCACGGTTTCATTCCTCCTCGCCCGCCACGGCG
>JALVBM010000378.1 GCA_027010665.1 Chromatiales bacterium | reverse complement strand
GGCCGGCTCCACGTGTTCGGGCCTGATGTGGGCGAAGGGCGGCAGCCCCGTCATTTCCAGCAGGGGATTGGACATGATTCGGTGTTAAGGTTACGGCTCGTTGGATGCAGGCACGCTAATCTATCATGACTCCCCCCGACCCGACAGAACCGGATCACGCTCCGCCCTATGCGGATCTGACGCCGGACCGGCTGCTCGATGCCATCGAGTCGGCCGGCTGGCGCTGCTCGGGATCGGTGCTGGCCCTCAACAGTTACGAGAACCGCGTCTATCAGGTGGGGCTGGAGGACGGCGGCTTCCTGGTGGCCAAGTTCTACCGGCCCGGCCGCTGGTCCGACGCCGCCATTCTCGAGGAGCACACCTTCGCCCTCGAGCTGGCCGCGGCGGAGATTCCGGTCGTGCCGCCGCTGGCGGACGAACGGAGCGAGACCCTGCACCACTTCGCGGGCCACCGCTTCGCCCTGTTTCCCCGCCAGGGCGGGCGCACCCCGGAGCTGGGCGATCCCGAACATCTGCGCCGTCTCGGGCGCATGCTCGGCCGCCTGCATGCGGTGGGCGCCACCCGGCCCTTCGCCCATCGCCCGACTCTTACGGTGGAACGCTTCGGTCGGGAGCCGGTGGCCTTCGTGCTCGAACACGGTTTCGTGCCCGACGAACTGGTCCACAACTGGCGTCTGGCGGCCGAAACCCTGCTGGCGGGGATCGAACAGCGCTTCGAGGCCATCGGCCCCTTGCCCCGCATCCGCCTGCACGGCGACTGCCACCCGGGCAACCTGCTGTGGACCGACGATGGCCCCCACTTCGTGGATCTGGACGACTGCCTGCAGGGACCGGCCATCCAGGATCTGTGGATGCTGCTGTCCGGCGACCGCCACGAGATGGCCCGGCAGATGCGCACCCTGCTCGAAGGCTACCGCCAGTTCCGCGACTTCGATCCGGTCGAACTCGGCCTCATCGAGGCGCTGCGCGGCCTGCGCCTGCTCCACTACAGCGGCTGGCTGGCCCGGCGCTGGCACGATCCGGCCTTTCCCCGCGCCTTCCCCTGGTTCAACACGCCACGCTACTGGGAAGATCAGATGATCACCCTGCGCGAGCAGGCCGAGCGCCTCGACGAACCGCCCCTGTCGCTCGACGAGACTGGCCGGGACGCGCCGTTTGCGGTCTAATGCCGCCCAATTCGAACGAACCGACGAATCCGCTTTCCTTCATCACTGCCTCATGCCACGCCTGCTCGCCGCCTGTCTGCTCGCCTGCCTGACCACCACCCTGTTCGCCGCCGAGCGGCACGAACCGCGCGACTGGGGCATCGCCTTCGGCCTGCGTTCGGCGCAGATCCCTTATCTCGGCACCGGCGAGCGGGTCTACGATGCCATCCCCCTGTTCTACTATGACGACGACAAATTCCTGTTCCTCGACGGCCTCGAGGGCGGCCTGCGCCTGTGGCGGGCCGAGCGCTGGAACCTCGAGGCACTGGCCCGCTATCGCTTCTTCGACATTCCCGCCGAGCAGCAGAACCGCATCCGCGGCAACGCCCTCGACGTGGGCGCGCGCATCCGCTACCGCCTGGCGCCGGACTGGCATCTCGACGCCGAACTGCTCAACGATCAGGAGACCCGCTATCACGCCAATCTCGGTCTGGGCTATCGCTGGCGCAACGCCTGGCTGGACCTGCGGCCCTGGGCGCGGCTGCGCTACAAGGATGCGTCCTTCAACGATCACTATTACGGCCTGGACCGGACTGCTGCCGGCGCCGCCTTCGACCTGCAGTTCGGCGCCGAGGCCCGCCTGCATCTGGTGAGCAACTTCTACCTGCTCGGGCGGCTCGACTTCACCGTGCTCGACGGCAAGACCGCCGGCTTCGAGACCATCGAATCACCCGTGCAGCGCAACTACTATCTGGGCGTGGCCTTCTTCAAGCGCCACGACAGCGACACCCGCCGGCGCCTGGCATCCACACCCTATCTGCGCCTGTCCCACGGCTGGGCCACGCCCTCGAGCCTGGGCGAGATCATCACCTTCAGCGACGAGCCCGATCCCTACAACAACCGGATGACCTCGCTGTTCTACGGCCACCCCATTGCCGACCGGCTGTTCGGCGCCCCCATCAGCGTCTATCTCACCGCCGGGGCGGTGTGGCACCATGCCTCGTCGGTACAGGCCAACATCGGCGAGTACGTGATGGCCATCAAGGGTTACTGGCATTTCGACCATGCCGTGCGCTGGCGGCTGGGCGTGGCCGAGGGCCTGTCCTACACGCCCAACATCACGTACATCGAACAACAGGAAATGGACAAGAACGACTACCGCGGCAGCAAGCTGATGGACTATCTCGACTTCACCGCCGATCTGAACCTGGGTGATCTGTTCGACCGCCCCGACTGGGGCCACTGGTGGGCCGGGGTCGGCATTCATCATCGCTCCGGCATCTACGAAAGCTCATCGGCCTTCGGCCGCATCAAGGGCGGCAGCAACTACAAGACCCTCTATCTGCAGTATCACTGGTAGGAAAAGTCATGATCATCGATCCCGAAAACTTTCCCCGCGTGGAACTGGACTTCATGAACCGCGTGCACGCCGAGGAAGTGGCCATGCTCAACCGTCTGGCCAAACTCGTTGGCCAACGGGAAACCGAACCCGCGGCCCAGACCGAAATCGACACCCTGCTCGACGACTTTCTCGCCCACATGCGCCGGCACTTCGGCGACGAGGAGGCGATGATGCGGCGCATCAACTTTCCGCCCTATCCGGTGCACAAGCAGGAACACGATCGGATCCTCGCCGATCTCGAGGCCCTGCATGCACAGGCACGGGAGGCTGGCGAGACGCGGGAACTGGAGCGCTATCTGCTGGAAATCGTGCCGGACTGGTTCGACCAGCACGTGGCCACCATGGACATGATCACCGCCCGCTTCCTGCAGATGCAGGGCGTGACCGGCCCCGATGACTGAACTGCGAACGGTTTCACGCCAACTTTGGATGCGCTCACGGGTTGTCACGGACGCGGGATCGCCGCGCATCACGTTTCCTTTTCATCAGCCGTGACCTAGAATTCGAAGTACCCCTCACGGCAAGGTCGTCTCATGTCCGCCACACCCGACAGCATCGCCATTCCCGAACTGCTGGCCCGGATCTATCCGGATCTGGCGGCCGACGACAGCCCCGAATGGCTGGCCCTGCTGCGCCAGGCCCGCATCGTCGAAACCCCGGCCGGCGCCAGCCTGGTGCGGGCCGGCGACCATTGCACCCGTTTCCTGCTGCTGCTCGACGGCACCCTGCGCATCTTCCAGCTCGCCGAGGACGGCCGCGAGGTGACCCTCTATCGCATCCATCCCGGCGACACCTGCCTGATGAGTCTCAGCAGCCTGTTGCACGATCAACCCTTCAAGGCCAACGCCGAATCGGAAACCGCCAGCCGCGCCCTGATGTTCTCGGCCGCCGACTTCCATCGCGCCATGGCCGTCTCCGAAGCCTTCCGCACCCGCGTGCTCACCTCGCTGGTGAACACCGTGTGCGAGATGATGCACACCTTCTACGACACCGCCTTCCAGACCCTGGACATGCGCCTGGCCTGCCTGCTCGGCCGCCTGTTCGAGCGCGCCGGCAGCGACGTGGTCCACGTCACCCACCAGGATCTCGCCCGCGAACTGGGCACCTCCCGCGAAGTGGTCAGCCGCCTGCTGAAGAAACTCGAGCAGCAGAAGTTCGTGCGCCTGGCCCGCGGGCGCATCGAAATCGGCGAGAACCGCGAGCTGCCGGGCAGCAAAACCTGAACGTCGGTCGCACGTTCATCAGCGAATCATAATACGCTGAAATCATTAAATTTTCCCTCTGTAACCTTCATCACAGATCCCTGCTCCGTGATTCCGGTTAACTCGTTCCCACGACGGGGCAATCCGGTTTTCGGGAGGGTTGCGGAACCGTCGGCACGGATCGCAAGGGCCGGTTCCGGCCCGTAACAACAGCAGGGATTTCCACCGGCGGCACCAACAACGACACAACCGCCGCCGGTCTTCATTACACCGACCACATGGGAGAACCCGACATGAAACGCAGAGACTTTCTGAGGATCGGATCCGCCGGTCTGGCGGGCTCGCTGCTCGGGGGCTCGGGCCTGCTGGCCTGGACCCCGCGCGCCAGCGCCGCCACCATCGACCGCACCTTCTACGTCACCGAAGGCTTCATCACCCAGATCGATGGCACCGACGTCTACTTCCGGGGCTTCAGCAGCAGCCCCAACGGCCTGAACGTCCCGGGCGAGGCCCTCATCGTGCAGGCCGGCGACACATTGCGCATCACCATCGACAACACCCTGAACGTGGCCACCAGCTTCGTCATCGACGGCGTGGTGGACTCCGGCCCCATTGGCCCGGGGCAGAGCCGCACCATCACGTTCACGGTCGACACCCCCGGATCGTACCTGTACCACGACGGCCTGAACGCGCCCCACAACCGCCTGCTCGGCCTGCATGGCGGCCTGGCCGTGATGCCCTCCGGCAGCAGCAACGAGCTGTATCCGGGCAGCCCCACCTTCGTGCAGCAGTACTTCTGGATCTTTCACGACATCGATCCGGCCTGGCACGATCGCCTGCGTCGCGGTCTGCAGCCGAACACCGCCTACACGCCGCGTTACTTCACCCTCAACGGCCTCTCCGGCCGCCCGCCGGGCGCGCCGGGCAACGGCGATCCCGCCATCGACAGCATGCACGATCCCCGCTCGGCCCTGCACGGCTCGATCGGCGATCGCACCCTGATCCGGATCATGAACGCCGGTCTGGCCGCCCAGTCGGTCCACACCCACGGCAATCACATGGAATGGCTGACCGAGAACGGCGTCATCCGCCCCGACGTGTGGGAAAAGGACTGCCTCTACCTGGACGGCGACAAGGGCGCGCTGGACGTGATCTATCCCTTCGAGGTTCCTCCCGACTCCTGGCCACCGGCCCGGACCGGGGAATATCCGATGCACCTGCATTCGGAAATGTCCCAGACCGCCGCCGGCGGCTACTACATGTTCGGTGCCATCACCGACATCTTCTTCGAATAAGGGAGGAATCACACGATGTTCGACATTCACGAGCGCAAGCGACCGGAAATGGGCATGGGCGGACGCCGCGGCGGTGGCGGCGGAGGTGGTGGCGGCATGATGGGCGGCTGCTACATCTACGACGAGAACCAGCGCCCGAACGACACCCTGGTCACTCCCGACGTGACCTTCCGCCGCAGCATCTACATGAACGGCTCCATGACCATGGACGACGGCAACACCGTTACCATCTGGGGCTTCAACGACGGGGGTGGCGGCATGATGATGGGCGGCCCGTTCCCCTCGCCCGCCATGCGCGTCACCCAGGGCCAGATCGTGCACACCCAGTTGTCGGTGCCCATGTGCTGCGCCCACACCATTCACCACCACGGCATCGAGCCGGGCTGGGAGAGCGACGGCGTCGGCCACATCTCCTGGGACGTGAGCGGCACCACCTACACCTATCAATGGCGGCCCATGCACCCCGGCACCTATTTCTATCACTGCCACACCAACACGGTATTGCACGCCGAGATGGGCATGTACGGCGCCCTGATCGTCGATCCGCCGGAAGGCGTGGGCACGCTGTACTCGGGCGGTCCCACCTATGACATGGAAGCCTTCTGGGTGGTGGACGAGATCGACAGCTTCTGGCACACCCTCGGCTGGACCGCCGGCACCTGTGGCGCCGACGTGGGCCTGAACGATCTCAATCCCGACTACTTCATCATCACCGGCGTGGACGGCGCCCGGTCCGCGATGAACGCGCCGGGCATCGCCACCACCATGCAGGTCGGCCAGAAACTGCTGGCCCGCTACATCTGCGCCGGCTACCATCCCCAGCGGATCCACTTCGGCGGCCTCACCGGCACCATCCACATCTCCGACGGCCGGGTACTGCCGCGACCGGTCCAGGTGACCGAACTGCGCGCCCATTCGGGCGAGCGGTACGACATCATCTTCGAACCGGACACGCCCGGGGAGTACATCATCAGCTGCGAGATTCGTCACTGGGTCACCGGCGAGGTGCTCGGCACCGCCCGCACCCGGATCACAGTCGAATAGCTTCATGGGAGAAGCTGAGGGATGGGGGATGCTTCGGCATCCCCCTTTTTTGTCCCGGCAAAACCCGCTTCAACGCCGGCTGCGCAGCCCCGGTCCCTTCCCGTATAATCGACGACCAGTCGGGCGCCACTCCGGTGCCGCATCACGGGACACCTGCACATCATGAGCAAGCATTACGATCTCCTCGCCATCGGCGGCGGCAGTGGCGGTCTGTCGGCCGCGGAACGGGCCGCCATGTACGGCAAGAAAGCCGCCGTCATCGAACAGGCCCGCCTCGGCGGCACCTGCGTCAACGTCGGCTGCGTGCCGAAGAAGGTGATGTGGTTCGCCTCGGGCATCGCCGAAACCTTCAAGGATGCACCGGGCTACGGCTTCGAGGTGGACGTGAAGTCCTTCGACTGGGGCAAGCTGGTGGCGGCCCGGGACGAATACATTCGCAACATCAACACCTGGTACGTGGACTACCTGGCCGAGTCGGACATCGACGTGATCCACGGCACCGCCCGTTTCGTGGATGCGCACACCGTGGAAGTGGACGGCGAGCACTATACCGCCGATCACATCGTCATCGCGCCCGGTGGCGTGCCCGTCGTGCCGGATCTGCCCGGCAAGGAGCACATCCTCACCTCCGACGGCTTCTTCGCTCTCAAGGAACAGCCGCAGCGGGTCGCGGTGGTCGGTGCCGGCTACATTGCCGTGGAACTGGCCGGCCTGCTCAATGGCCTGGGCTCGGAAGTCTCCCTGCTGCTGCGCAGGGATCACTTCCTCGGCAGTTTCGATGCCATGCTGCGCGAGACCCTGATGGAGGAGATGGTCAATGCCGGCGTGAACATCATGCCGCGCATCAACGTCGAACGCATCGAACAACAGGCCGACGGCAGGTACACACTGCATTGTGCCGCCGGCGTGACCCTGTCCGACTACGACGCCGTCATCTACGCCATCGGCCGCCGACCCAACATCGAGCCGCTGAACCTCGAAGCGGCCGGCATCCGGGTGGACGAGCGCGGTTATATCCCCACCGACTTCTTCCAGAACACCAACGTCGCCGGCGTCTATGCCGTGGGCGACGTGACCGGCCGCGCCCAGCTCACGCCGGTGGCCATCGCCGCCGCCCGGCGCCTGGCCGATCGCCTGTTCAACAACCAGCCCGACCGGCGCCTCGACTACTACAACATTCCCACCGTGGTCTTCAGCCATCCCCCCATCGGCACCGTGGGCCTGAGCGAGGAGGAGGCGCGCGAGCAGTTCGGCGACAGCGTCAAGATCTACCAGACCCGCTTCACCGCCATGTACCATGCCCTCTCGCCCCACAAGCAGCAGACCGCCATGAAGCTGGTGTGCGTGGGCACCGAGGAAAAGGTGGTGGGTGTACACATCATCGGCATGGGTGCCGACGAGATGCTGCAGGGTTTCGCCGTGGCGGTGAAGATGGGCGCCACCAAGAAACAGTTCGACGACACCGTGGCCATCCATCCCACCAGCGCCGAGGAACTGGTGACCATACGCTGAGCGCGTGAACCGAATGGCGCGCGCCGGGTCGAAGGTTCACATGGCCCCAAAACCCGGAGGAAGAAGGATGACCCGCCAAACCATCCTGATGGCGAGCCTCGCCCTGCTGCTGGCCGCCTGCGGCGGGCCGGTCACCAATCCCGATTCGGCCGCCTTCGTGTTGCCATTGGGCACGCGCTTCGTGATCAACGAACCGATCACCGTGCCGCCCAACACGGGGCACGTCACCTTTCAGTACGGCAAGCCGGTAGCGGAGGGCAACCTCAAGGGGGCCGACGACTTCTATCCCCACTGCCGAATCGAAATCGACGACGTGGCCCCCGAACCGCGCACCATCGCGCCGGGCACCTGGACGCTGGTGCGGGTGCAGGACTTCAACGAACTCTACTCGGCCCCCGATCAGGTCCTGTTCCGGACCTATTACACGCTGCGCGGCGACGGACAGCGGAAACTGACGGTGGTCTGCGCCCAGCGCAACGACGCCTGGGAATTCGACTACGTGACCCTGCCGCAGATGCGCGAGGCGCTGGGCAAGTACGTCACCATTCGCCTGCCCGACGAGAAGGGCTGATACCTTTCTGCCCGCACGACGGGATCCTGCCGGCGCTCACGACCTCGCACCGAGCGGGGCCGGATGCAAAAAAAGACCGGGCGGGTGGGGCACCCGCCCTCCAGCGCCCTAGTAGGCGCTGCCGAAGGAGAGATCGAGGGTATAGGGGGGGAGGGGAATCCCCGCGATCTTGCAGCCCTGATAGACCGGGCCCTTCGGAAACAGGGAATACAGGTAACGCTTGCCGCCCATTTCCCGATACTGCTGGGTCAGAATCTTCAGTACCTTGCGGGCGCTGCAGGATCCACCCTGCGCGCGACAACTGTCACGCAGGAAGTAGATCACTTCCCAGTGGGCGGGCGTCAGCTCGATGCCCTCCTCGCGGGCCATTTCGACGGCCCGGCTCTCGGACCAGTCGTCGAAGCCCTTTGGCACGACGGTGGTGGTTTCCGTACGGATGGGTGATGTGGTACTGGCAGTCATGACCTTGCTCCTCCTGTGTGGATTGCGAGCATGCGACGGCTGGATGCCGTCGGATCGTCGATGGCCCCTTTCACGAGGCTCTGCTTTCACTATAGTCCAGATCCGGGAAAATACCAGAGTATTTTGGTAAGACTTTTTTC
>JALVBM010000377.1 GCA_027010665.1 Chromatiales bacterium | reverse complement strand
CATACGGGAGAAAACATGTTCAAGCTGAAAACGATTCTGTCCGCTGCCCTGTCGCTGATGCTCATGACATCGGCGCAGGCCGCGGAGAAACTCAAGCCGTTCATCCTGGCCGATGTCGTCTCTGGCGACATGGCCGCCGTGGTGTCGGATGTAAAAAGCAGGTTAACGGCCGGCGGGTTCGAGGTGGTGGGTGACTATTCCCCCTACGCCGGTGCCACCGTCATCGGTGTGACCAACGGCGATCTGAAGACCGTGGCCGGCCAGACCGACTTTGGCGTGTTCGGGGCGGCCCAGCGGGTCTCCGTGACCAAGGGCAAGGACGGCAAGCTGCAGATTGCCTACACCAACCCAGTCTATTGGGCCAATGCCTACCGCATGAAGGGCGATCTGGCCAATGTGGCGGCCGCGCTCAAGCAGGCACTGGGCATGAAGCAGGCTTTCGGTTCCGAGGAAGGTCTGACCGCAGAGAAGCTGCGCAACTATCAGTACAAGTGGCTGATGCCGTACTTCACCGATCGTCTCGAGCTGGCCAGTTACGGCAGCTACGACGAGGCCGTGAAGGGCGTCGAGGCAGCCCTGGCTGCCGGCAAGGGCGGCGTGAAGAAGGTCTGGCGCGTGGATCTGCCGGGCAAGGAGGCCAGCGTGGTCGGCGTGCACATCACCGAAAAGGCGTCTGACGAGTGTGCCGGTGACAAGTACATCATGGAGCGCATCGACTTCAAGGACATCAAGTCCACCGCCCACCTGCCCTATGAAATGGTTATCAAGGGCGGCAACGTCTATGCCCTGCGCGCCGAATTCCGGATCGCCATCAGCTTCCCGGACCTGTCCATGATGGGCAGCAACAGCTTCGCCTCCATCATGTGCGCCCCGGGCGCCATCGAGGAAACCCTCACCCTCGCCGCCGGCGGTGAGACGAGTTCCGAATAGTCCCGGTCCCCTGGCGTGACCAACCAAAACCCCCGCAGATGCGGGGGTTTTGCGTTTCTGGCACCAGCCATGCAAATGTGAAAGTTCGTGCTGGATCTTTCTTGCCGACCCGATGGGCCATTCCTCTAAAAACTCTGCGTCCTCTGCGCCTCCGCGCCCTCTGCGTTCCTTCCACGGCGCCTTGAATCCCCTGAAATCCATGCAAAACCGCCCCTGATCGGGTAAGCTTTACGCCTTTTCGGGCCACCCCGGCGATCGGTACGGGATGGTCTGCAACCATTTGATTGTTCAAGACTTTCCAGGGGAGCCCATGTTCACCAAGCAGATGACCATCGCCGGATTCGACGACGAGCTGTGGAACGCCATCCGGAACGAGGAACGGCGTCAGGAGGAGCACATCGAGCTCATTGCCTCCGAGAACTACACCAGCCCGCGGGTGATGGAAGCGCAGGGCTCCGTGCTCACCAACAAGTATGCCGAGGGTTATCCGGGCAAGCGCTACTACGGCGGTTGCGAGTACGTGGACATTGCCGAGCAGTTGGCCATCGATCGGGTGAAGGAACTGTTCGGCGCCGACTATGCCAACGTCCAGCCCCATTCCGGCTCCCAGGCCAATGCCGCCGTCTATCTGGCCCTGCTGCAGCCGGGCGATACCATTTTGGGCATGAGTCTGGCCCATGGCGGTCACCTGACTCACGGGGCAAAGGTCAATTTCTCCGGCAAGATTTTCCATGCCGTGCAGTACGGACTGAACGAGCAAACCGGCGAAATCGATTACGAGCAGGTCGAAGCCCTGGCACGCGAGCACAAGCCGAAGATGATCGTGGCCGGCTTCTCGGCCTATTCCCGGGTGGTGGACTGGCAGCGCTTCCGCGCCATCGCCGACGAGGTCGGGGCCCTGCTGTTCGTGGACATGGCCCATGTGGCGGGACTGGTGGCCGCCGGGGTCTATCCCAATCCGGTACAGATTGCCGATGTGACCACCTCCACCACCCACAAGACCCTGCGCGGTCCGCGGGGTGGCATCATCCTGGCCAGGGCCAATCCCGAAATCGAAAAGAAGCTCAACTCCACCGTCTTCCCCGGTACACAGGGCGGCCCGCTGATGCACGTCATCGCCGCCAAGGCCGTGGCCTTCAGGGAAGCCCTGCAGCCGGAGTTCAGGGATTACCAGCAGCAGGTGGTCACCAATGCCCGGGCCATGGCCAAGGTGTTTCTCGACCGCGGATTCGACGTGGTCTCCGGCGGCACCGACAACCACCTGTTCCTGGTCAGCTTCATCGAACAGGGCCTCACCGGCAAGGACGTGGACGCCTGGCTCGGCGCCGCCAA
>JALVBM010000376.1 GCA_027010665.1 Chromatiales bacterium | reverse complement strand
GTGGGCTCGGGCAGCGCGATGACGTAGGGCAGCAATTTCTCGTAGTCCTTGGTGGTCACATCCTTCAGCAGCCGCAACTCGCTGGCGCTGGCCATGGGGCGATCGGGCGTGCGGTAGGCGGGCGTCTGGCCCAGATAGTAGTCTTCTTCCGCGCCTTCCGGGAAGCGGGGCTCCACGTCGCTATCTTGCCAATCCTGGATCAGATTGACCAGTTGCGGATTCAGTTCCAGGCGTTGCAGGAGCCGCGTGAAGCGCTGCCGGGAAACCTGGCCGAGCTTGTCCTTCGCCACCAGGTTGTGCAGGTTGAAGCGCCCCTGCAGATCGTCGATATACCCCATGAGCTGCCCGCCCTCGATGGGCAGCGGCGGCAGGCGCACCGCCCAGTCCTCGCCCAGGTGATCGATCTTGTTCTTGCGCCGATCGTCCGAGAGGAACTGGCGGGCCCAGGATTCCACGCCGAGCAGGTACATCAGCGCCTGGCCCTGATAGAGGACGTTCTCGGTGCGGCGAATGTCCAGTTGCTGGCGGCCGGCCATGTTGACGGCCGCGGTGGTGGCCAGCGCCACCACCAGCATCACGGTGATGAGCGCCACGCCCCGCTGCGTCTTCGACCGCCGCATCACAGCGTCACCCCGCCGAGCATCACCAGCCGCTTCAGCTCGCCCCAGTCGGCCAGCTCGAGGGTGATCTCCACCGCCAGCGGCATCACCACCGCCTGGGCAGCCTGGCCTTCGGGCGGCCACTGGGTCTGCCACTTCTTCTTGCTGTCGAGATAGCGCAGGCTGAAGCGTTCCACCCGGGTGCAGAAGCGCCGGGATCGCGGTTTCGTATCCTGGGCGCGATCCAGCACCGGCCAGGTGTCGCGGTAGAGGCTGTCGTCCTCGACCCGCCAGGCCACCCGCAACAGGTTGCTGCGCCTGGCGCCGAGGGGATTGGGATAACCGGTACGGGTGAGGGCCAGCAACGGCTGGCCGCGGGCCAGCAGCGGATCGCGGCCCTGCAGATAGGGCTGCACGTCGCCGAATTCGCTGCGCACTGGCCGGGGCACCGCCTGCAGGATGTCGTGCTCGAGATAGGTGAAGGTGCGCTGCACTTCGGTGAGCCGGTCGAGCTGTTCGGCCAGTATGTCCTCGGTGGCAAGCACCTTGCTCAGGCCGCCGTAGGCCATCACCGCCAGCAGGGCGAAGATGGCCAGGGCGATGAGCAGCTCCAGCAGGGTGAAACCGTGGTGATTGTGCCGGCGCATCACATGGGCTTCCCGACGAAGGCCACCAGGGTGGCGACGGGTTCGTCTTCCGGATCGGCATCTCCCAGGGCGACCCGGATGTCCAGCCGGCGCAGGCGGGAATCGTCGGTGGCGGAAATCTTCACCTGCCAGCGCCATTCGTGATCGGCGAATTCCACCCGGCCCTCGTCGCGGCCCGGGCGGGGAAACTTCTCCAGCACCTGGTATTCGATGGCCTTGTTCTGGGCGATCCACTGGGCGAAGGTCCGCTGCTTCAGGTAGGCCGCATTGCCGGCATAGACGCCGCTGGCACGAATGATGGCGCCCAGGGTCAGGGCGACGATGGCCAGCGCCACCATCACTTCCAGCAGGGTAAAACCGTGCTGGCGCCTCATGTCAGAGCGCCTCTTGCGGCGACCATTCGAGACGCAGCTCGCCGCTCTCCTCGCCGATCAGCCGCAGGCTGAAGTCCTCGAAGGCCCAGCCCAGCTCCATGACGAAGGGCGTCGTCTCGCCCGTGGGCAGGAACAGGATGCGGGCCGGATTCTCGCTGTCGTCCAGCGGCACCGGCAGATCGTCCTGCAGCAGGCGCACGGTCATCTCCTCGGGAAAATCGCGCTGGCGCAGGGCCGCGATCCCCTGCAGGGGCAGCCACTTGTCCTCGCTCTGCACTTCGAAACGGTAGCCGGTCGGCCGGATGCGGGCGGCCAGCAGGCGCCGCGTGAGCACAGCTTCCTCGCCGGCCAGGGTGAACAGGGCCTGCATGCGGCGGGCCGCCTTCTCCACCTGTTCCTCGCGGCCGCCGCCGGTGGAGAGCACCGCCACCGAGAGGATGATGCCGATGAGCATCACCACCACGAGGATTTCCAGCAGCGTGAATCCGGACTGTCGGCATGACGGGCGCAAGGCGGCGGATCAGTCTTCCAGGTTCCAGTTGCCGATGTCGTCCTCGCTGGGCACGCCGTCGGGACCGAGCGAATAGATGTCGATGGTCTCGTGCTCGCCGGGATTGAGGTACTGATAGTCGTTGCCCCAGGGATCCTGCGGCA
>JALVBM010000375.1 GCA_027010665.1 Chromatiales bacterium | reverse complement strand
GGAACTGGTGGCGAAACTGTTCCAGCCCGCGCCCCGTTGTCCCGACTTTGGCGCCGCGTCCGACGGCGACGGCGATCGCAACATGATCCTCGGCTGCCAGTTCTTCGTCACCCCCAGCGACAGCCTGGCGGTGCTGGCCGCCAACCTGCACCGCCTGCCGGGTTACCCGACGGGCCTCAAGGGCGTGGCCCGCTCCCTGCCCACCAGCCGCGCGGTGGACCGGGTGGCCGCGGCCCTGGGTGTGGAATGCTACGAGACACCCACCGGCTGGAAGTTCTTCGGCAACCTGCTCGACGCCGGCCGGATCAATCTGTGTGGCGAGGAGAGTTTCGGCACCGGCTCCGATCACGTGCGCGAAAAGGACGGCCTGTGGGCCGTGCTCTGCTGGCTGAACCTGGTGGCGGTGCGCCAGCAGTCGGTGGAGGAGATCGTGCGCGAACACTGGGCCGCCTTCGGCCGCGACTTCTATACCCGCCACGACTACGAAAACCTCGACAGCGAAGCGGCCAATGCGCTGATCGCCGATCTGCGCAAGCGCCTGGGCAGCCTGCCCGGCCAGCGCCACGGCGACTACACGGTGGCGGAAGCCGACGAATTCGCCTACACGGATCCGGTGGACGGCAGCGTCAGCGAACACCAGGGCATTCGCATTCTCTTCCATCAGAATGCACGCCTGGTGGTCCGCCTCTCCGGCACCGGCACCGAAGGCGCCACGCTGCGCGTGTATCTGGAACAGTACGAACCGGACATCGCCCGGCACGACCTGGCCACCGCCGACTACCTGGCCCCCCTGGTGGCCGCTGCCGAAGAAATCCTGCAGGTGGAACGCCGTACCGGACGCACCGCGCCCGACGTCATCACCTGAACCCCATCCCGACGGAGCGACCCGACACCATGACCGACAAGACCTATCAACTCGAAGTCCGCCCCGTTCTTCCGGAAGCCATCCGCGAACTGGAGACCCTGGCCAACGATCTCTACTACAGTTGGGATCGCCACGTGCGCGGGCTGTTCCACAGCCTCGACCGGGAGCTGTGGCGCGAATGCGGCCACAGCCCCAAGGTCTTCCTGCGCCGCATCAAGCAGGCGCGGCTCGACGCCGCCGCCGAGAACAACCTGTTCCTGCAGGAATACTCGCGCATCGTCTCGGCGTACCACAGCTATCTCAAGCAGTCGCCCCATCCGCGGGTGGAGGAACACTTCGATCCGGAGACGGATCTGGTGGCCTACTTCTGCGCCGAGTATGGCCTGCACGAGAGTTTTCCCATCTACTCCGGCGGTCTGGGCATTCTCGCCGGCGATCACTGCAAGGCCGCCTCCGACCTCGGCCTGCCCTTCGTGGCCGTGGGCCTGCTCTATCGCCAGGGGTACTTCAACCAGACCATCGACGGCAACGGCCAGCAGCATGCCCACTACACGCCCACCGACTTCGACGCCCTGCCCCTGTCGCCGGCGCGCGACGAACGGGGCGAGGAACTGCGGGTGCACGTGGATCTGCCGGGCCGGCGGGTGCTGCTGCGGGTGTGGGAAGCGAAGGCCGGCCACATCCGGCTCTATCTGCTCGACAGCGATCTGCCCGAGAACTCGGAAGCCGATCGGGCCATCACCTTCCAGCTCTACGGCGGCGACAAGACCACCCGCATCCAGCAGGAAATCGTGCTCGGCATCGGCGGCATGCGCGCCCTGCGCGCCCTGGGCCTGTCGCCGACGGTGTATCACATCAACGAGGGCCACGCGGCCTTCCAGATCGTGGAGCGCTGCCGCGAATTCGTCGAACAGGGGCATGACTTCGCCACCGCCCTGGAACTGGTCGCCGCCGGCACCGTGTTCACCACACACACACCGGTCCCGGCCGGCCACGACATCTTCCACCTCGATCTGATGACCGAATACTTCAGCGACTTCGTCACCGGACTCGGCGTCTCCTTCGAGGAATTCCTGCAGCTCGGCGCCACCCCCGAGAACCACGGCGGCTTCAACATGACCACCCTGGCGCTGCGCGGCTCGCGCTTCCACAACGGCGTCAGCCGCATCCATGGCGGCGTGGCCTCACGCATGGAAGGCTACGTCTGGCCGCAGATCCCGCCGGAAGACAATCCCATTTCCTACGTCACCAACGGCGTGCACGTGCCCACCTTCCTGGCGCGGGAATGGATCAACCTGTTCGACATGCGCTTTCCCGAATGGCGCAACCACATGCTCGAGCCGGAATTCTGGCAGCGGCTGGACGAGATTCCCGATCACCGTTTCTGGTCCCTGCGTCAGGAACTCAAGACCC
>JALVBM010000374.1 GCA_027010665.1 Chromatiales bacterium | reverse complement strand
CTCGCCGGTGTCCGGATCCTTGTACACGATGCCGGGCTTGACCACGTCGTACACCGGGATGGTCTTGCTGGTGACGTTGCGTGCATACACGGTGGCGCCGGTGGCCGAAATCAGATGGCCGCCGAGGCTGGAGACGATGTACGGCGCCTTCTCCAGTTCCTCCTTGCTCACCACCCGGGGCGAGTAGAGGAAGGGCTCGAGCAGGCTCCGCGGAATCACGTCGATGGCCTTGTCCAGCGGCTCGACACGCACCTGCGGCTTGAGCTTGACCGTCTTGATGCCCTTGGGCGGCGCCACGCCGCCGACCCCTTCGAGGGTCAGATAGGGCTTGCCGTCCACCCAGTGCAGGCGGATCACGTCACCCGGGTAGATGAGGTGCGGGTTGCGGATCTCGGGGTTGACGTGCCAGATCTTGGGCCACATCCAGGGATCCTTGAGGAAGCGGGCGGCGATGTCCCACAGGGTGTCCCCCTTCTTGACCACGTAGCGGTCGGGCAGCTCGTCCTGCATGCGTACAGCCGGCTCCGGCGCCTCGGCAGGCGGCGGTGGGGGTGGGGCCGGCTGGGGTTCGGGCTCGGGCTCCGGCGCCTTCTGCACCGGCTCGGGTGCCGGTGGCGGTTCCTTGGGCGCGCTGCCGCAGGCAGCGAGGCCGGCAATCAGGGATAGAATCAGCAGGAAGCGTGTCAAAGCAGGACCGGAGGGTTTATTATTTGGCATGGGTCATCCTGTTACAGGGCCGGTTAGTCGAGTGTAGACGCTGAGTCCGCAGACCTCAAATCCGGGCAGCGCTCTCATCCTGTAGATTTATCATGATGTTAGCAGCTTTTTTTACACTTGTACTAGAAGTATAGCGCGAAATCGTATGGCGAAACTGAATATTTTGCACTGGCCGGACGATCGGCTGCGGATCCAGGCCGCCCCCATCGACAACGTGGACGGGCAGATCGCGGCCATGGTGGACGACATGCTCGAGACCATGTACGACGCCCCCGGCATCGGCCTGGCCGCCACCCAGGTGGACTTCCACAAGCAACTCATCGTCATCGACACCTCCGAGGAGAAGAACAGCCCGCTGGTGCTGATCAACCCCGAAATCGTCGAGAGCGAGGGCGAGCAGGCCATCGACGAGGGCTGCCTCTCGGTCCCCGGCATCTACGAGCCGGTCACCCGCGCCCGGCGCATCCTGGTGCGCGCCGTCGATCGCGAAGGCAATCCCTTCGAGCTGGAAGCCGAGGATCTGCTCTCGGTGTGCATCCAGCACGAGATGGATCACCTCAGGGGCAAGCTGTTCGTCGACTACCTCTCGCAACTCAAGCGCCAGCGCATCCGCAAGAAGCTGCAGAAGCAGCAGAGACTGGCCGCCGGCTGAACCGACGCCATGGCCGACCCCGTTCACCCTTCGGCCCTGCGGGTCGTGTTTGCCGGCACCCCCGATTTTGCCGCCACGGCGCTCGCCGGGCTGCTGGATTCACCCCACCACGTGGTCACCGCCTACACCCAGCCGGATCGGCCCGCCGGGCGGGGTCGCAAGCTGCGCCCGGGCCCGGTCAAGGCGCTGGCCCTCGAGCATGACATCCCGGTCTTCCAGCCTGCCAGCCTGCGCGATCCGCAGGCCGTGGCCGAACTGGCGAAACTGTCGCCGGACGTGCTGGTGGTGGCCGCCTACGGCCTGCTGCTGCCCCCCGAGGTGCTGGAAATCCCGCGCCTGGGCTGCCTCAACATCCATGCCTCCCTGCTGCCGCGCTGGCGGGGCGCGGCGCCCATCCAGCGCGCCATCCTGGCCGGCGACGCCATCTCGGGCGTGACCATCATGCAGATGGACGAAGGGCTGGATACCGGGGACATGCTGCTGAAGAAGGCCGTGGAAATCACGCCGCGCGAGACCGGCGGCAGCCTGCACGACAAACTGGCCCGGGCGGGCGCCGAGGCCATCCTCGAGGCCCTGGCCGATCCGGACGCACTGATCCCCGAACCCCAGAACGACGCCGAGGCGACCTACGCCGACAAGCTGCGCAAGGAAGAAGCCCGCATCGACTGGACGCAACCGGCGGCCGTCATCGATCGGCAGATCCGCGCCTTCAACCCCTGGCCGGTGGCCCAGACCGGCATCGACGGCCAGCCCCTGCGCATCTGGGCCGCCGAACCCCTGGACACCCCCGCCAACGACGCCCCCGGCATCGTCACCCGCGTCTCCCGCGACGGCATCGACGTGGCCACCGGCGAGGGAACCCTGCGACTGAAAAACGTCCAGCCGCCGGGGGCGCGGGCGATGAGCATAGCCGACCT
>JALVBM010000373.1 GCA_027010665.1 Chromatiales bacterium | reverse complement strand
CCTGTTCGCTGAGCGTGCGGCAGCGGGTGCAGTGGCCGACCTGCTCCACGGCATCGGTGAGCGCGGCGGCCAGTTGCCGGGCGCCGGCGCGATCCCGTTCGAGCAGGTGATAGGCCATGCGCTGGGCCGACTTGGGGCCCACGCCCGGCAGGCAGCGCAACGCCTCGATGAGCTGGCCGATCAGGGGCGAGGACATGGGGGCGTCAGAAGGGCAGCTTGAACCCGGGGGGCAGGCCCATGCCGGCGGTCAGACTGCTCATCTTCTCCTGCACCGTCTTTTCCACCTGGCGCACGGCGTCGTTCATGGCCGCGGCCACCAGATCCTCCAGCATTTCCTTGTCATCCATCACGCTGTCGTCGATCTCGACGCGCTTGACGTCGTGCCGGCAGGTCATGGTCACCTTCACCAGCCCGCCGCCGGCCTGGCCGGTGACCTCGATGCGGCCCATCTCTTCCTGGGCCTTCTGCATGTTGGCCTGCATCTGCTGGGCCTGTTTCATCAGATTGCCGATTCCGCCTTTCATGTGTCTTCCTCCAGAATGGGACGAACCCCGGCACCGCCGGGGAAATGAATCACTCGTTGCCGTCCAGGGCCTGCACCGAGCCCGGCCGCACCTGGGCGTCGAAGGTCTCGATGATGGTCTGGACGTTGGGATCGCCGAGAATGGTCTGCTCCGCCCGGGCCTGACGTTCCTGCGCCAGCCGCGCCTCGCGATCGGCCGGCGTCTCGCCCTCGGCTGCCCTGGCGGCAATGGCCAGCTTCATGGGCCGGCCAAAGTATTTCGACAGGGCTTCGGCCAGCGCCGCTTCCCGCTCCTTGGTCAGCAGGGGCGCACCGGCCGGCTCCAGCGCCAGGCTGATCCGATCGTCGGCCAGCTCTTCCATCACGCACTGGTTGACCAGTTGCCGCAGCAGGCCGCTCACCGGCAGGGCCGCGGCGATGCTGTGCCAGTCGTTCGATGGCGGTGCCGCCGGTTCGGCCGAGGCTTCTGTGGCTGTCGCCGGTTCGGCCGGAGCCGGGGTATGCGTTGCTTCGGCAGGCGGCGGGGCCGCGCTGGCCGGGGCCGGTCCGGAAGCCCTGGCGGAAGCCGCCTGCGGCCGGGTCGCGCCGCCGCCCGGCGCCGCCGCATCGGCCGGCCGGAAGGCCAGCATGCGCAGCAGCACCATCTCCAGACCGCTGCGGGGATCGGGCGCCAGCGGCAGATCGCGCCGGCCGGTGATGCCGATCTGGTACCACAGTTGCAGATCCTCCGGCGCGATCCGCGCCGCCAGCGCCTGCAGGCGTTCGGCATCGCCCATCGATTCGTCCCAGGCCTCCGGCACCTGCTGCAGCAGGGCCAGGTGATGCAGCACCGTGTTCAGCTCGGCGAGCACGTCGCCGAAATCGGGCGCCCGCTCGGCCAGATCGGCCACCACGTCGAGCACCGTCTTGCCGTCACCGTCGGCCAGGGCCTCCAGCAGCCGGTACACGCCATCCTGTTCGATGGTGCCGAGCATGGCCTGCACGTCGGCATCGCGCACCGCGCCGCCGCTGAAGGCGATGGCCTGATCCAGCAGGCTCAGGCCATCGCGCATGCTGCCGTCGGCCGCCCGGGCCAGGCGTTTCAGCGCCGCCGGTTCGGATTCGACCCCTTCGGCCTCGAGGATGTGGCGGAACTGGCCCTCGATCTGCTCCAGCGGCAGGCGGCGCAGGTTGAACTGCAGGCAACGCGAGAGAATGGTCACCGGCAGCTTCTGGGGATCGGTGGTCGCCAGCAGGAACTTCACGTGCGGCGGCGGCTCCTCCAGGGTCTTGAGCAGGGCGTTGAAACTGGAGGCCGAGAACATGTGCACCTCGTCGATGAGGTACACCTTGTAGCGCCCGCGGGTCGGCGCGTACTGGACGTTGTCGAGCAGCTCGCGGGTCTCGTCCACCTTGGTGCGCGAGGCCGCGTCCACCTCGATGAGATCCACGAAGCGCCCCTCGTCGATCTCCCGGCAGGTGGCGCACTCGCCACAGGGTTTCGAACTCACCCCCCGCTCGCAGTTGAGCGACTTGGCCAGGATGCGCGCAATGGTGGTCTTGCCCACCCCCCGGGTCCCGGTGAACAGGAAGGCGTGGTGCAGCCGGTCGTTGTCGAGGGCATTGATCAGGGCGCGCAGCACATGCTCCTGCCCCACCATCTCCTCGAAGTTGCGCGGCCGCCACTTGCGCGCCAGGACCTGATAAGTCATTGATTTTGCGTCAATCGCCGGATGGGTGAATGGACGACCATTCTAAAGGATCCGCCCGGTCCAGGCGAGGGGCG
>JALVBM010000372.1 GCA_027010665.1 Chromatiales bacterium | reverse complement strand
CGCACCTCGATGACCCGATCCCAGAAGGCCAGGGCCTGATCGGCCGTTTGCTCGTCGGCGAACACCGGCGGCAGTTCATGCCAGGTGTTGAGCATCACCGATTCGTTGCGCCGGCCCGGCATCACCTGCCAGATGTCCTCGGCGGTGAAGGTGAGGATCGGCGCCAGCCAGCGCACCAGAGCCTCGGCCACGTGGTACATGGCGGTCTGGGCCGAGCGGCGCGGCCGGCCGTCGCGCGGGGTGGTGTACTGGCGATCCTTGATGATGTCGAGATAGAAGCTGCCGAGTTCCACGGTACAGAAGTTGTGGATGAGCTGGTAGATGACGTGGAACTCGTAGTCGGCATAGGCCAGCACGATCTGGTTCTGCAGGCGCCGGGTCTTTTCGATGATCCAGCGGTCCAGATCGACCAGTTCGTCCGCGGGCACGACGTGCCTGTCCGGATCGAAGCCGTTGAGATTGGCCAGCAGGTAACGGGCGGTATTGCGGATGCGCCGGTAGGCATCGGCGGTGCGCTTGAGGATCTCGTCGGAGACCGACATCTCGGCGCGGTAGTCGGTAGCCGCCACCCACAGGCGCAGGATGTCGGCGCCGAGGGTGTCCACCACCTTCTGCGGCGCAACCACGTTGCCCCGGGACTTGGACATCTTCTGTCCCTTCGCGTCCACGGTGAAGCCGTGGGTGAGGACCGAGCGGAAGGGCGCGCGGTCGAACATGGCGGTGGCGGTCAGCAGCGAGGACTGGAACCAGCCGCGGTGCTGATCGGAGCCTTCGAGATACAGATTGGCCACCGGATAGTGCTCGACACCTTCGCGGCGGTGCAGCACGGCGAAGTGGCTGACCCCCGAATCGAACCACACGTCGAGGGTGTCGGTGATCTTTTCGTAGTCCTTTGCCTCGTCGCCCAGCAGCTCGGCCGGATCCAGTTCGAACCAGGCTTCCACGCCTTTCTGCTCGATGCGCTGCGCGACCACCTCGATGAGTTCGCCGGTGCGCGGATGCAGCTTGCCGCTCTCCACGTGCACGAACAGCGGAATGGGCACGCCCCAGGTGCGCTGGCGGGAGATGCACCAGTCGGGCCGGTTCTCGAGCATGGCGCGGATACGCGCCTCGCCCCACTCGGGCAGCCAGCGGGTGCGACTGACTTCCCGCAGCGCGGCCTCGCGCAGGCCGTTCTGATCCATGCCGATGAACCACTGCGGGGTGGCGCGGAAGATGATTGGCGTCTTGTGCCGCCAGCAGTGGGGATAGCTGTGGGTGATGTTCTCCACGTGCACCAGCTGGTTGCGGGCCTTGAGCACGTCGATGATTTCGTCGTTGGCGCTGAACACGCTCATGCCGGCGAACAGCGGCGTGTCGGGCAGGAAGCGGCCGTCGGGGCCCACCGGGTTGTCCACCTTGAGGTGATAGCGGTTGCCGACGGTGAAGTCTTCCTGGCCGTGACCGGGCGCGGTGTGCACGGCGCCGGTGCCGGCCTCGGTGGTGACGTGTTCGCCGAGGATGATCGGCACCTCGCGCTCGTAGAAGGGATGCATGAGCTTGAGGCCTTCCAGATCCTCGCCCTTGCAGTAGGCCACTACCCGGTAGTGCTCCACGTCCCAGCGGTTCATGGCATCGGCCAGCAGGGCTTCGGCGAGGATCAGCCGCTCGGGCACGTGATCGCCCACCCCGTCACACTGCACCACGGCGTATTCGAGATTCGGATTGAGGGCCACGGCCTGGTTGGCCGGCAGGGTCCAGGGGGTGGTGGTCCAGATCACGACCGAGACGGGCCCCTCCCCTTCATGGCCCTCGACGTGATGGCAGCGGGCCATCAGCGCTTCCTCGTCGAGCACGGCGAAGCGCACGTCGATGGCCGGCGAGGTCTTGTCCTCGTATTCCACTTCGGCCTCGGCCAGGGCCGAGCCGCAGTCCACGCACCAGTGCACCGGCTTGGCGCCCTTGTGCACGTGGCCGTTGTCGATGATGCGGCCGAGGGCGCGCACGATGTCGGCCTCGTAATGGTAGTCCATGGTCAGGTACGGCCGCTGCCAGTCGCCCAGCACGCCGAGACGCATGAAGTCCTGCTTCTGCGCTTCCACCTGGCTGGCGGCGTATTTGCGGCACTGTTGCCGGAACTCGGCCGGCGTGAGATCGATGCCGGGCTTGCCGAAGGTCTTCTCCACCTGCAGTTCGATGGGCAGTCCGTGGCAGTCCCAGCCGGGGATGTAGGGGGCGTCGAAACCGCTCAGCCACTTGGACCTGACGATGATGTCCTTGAGCACCTTGTTGACCGCATGGCCGATGTGGAT
>JALVBM010000371.1 GCA_027010665.1 Chromatiales bacterium | reverse complement strand
ATGGCGTTGACACCGGCCATGCGCGGGGCCGGCAGGCGTGTACGGCCATTTTCGTTCGGCGGCAGTTTCAGGCCGCTCCAGCGCAGGGCCCGGGCCAGTGCCACGGCCTGCATCCAGTCACCGGCTTCGCTGTAGTGACGGCACAGGGTTTGTCCGATCTTCAGGCGTTCGGCTTCGGTCAGTTCCGTGCCGGACGGATCCGGCAGCGTGGGCGCGGGCGCCGAAACCGGGCCGAGCGGTTCTTTTTTTTCGGCCGGCGCCTCTGGCTGCGTGGTCTCCTGCTCTGTAGCCGGGGCCGGACGCTGCTTTTCGATCTGATCTTCCAGCCAGTCGTCGAGCAGGGTGAAGCGCGGAATCTCGTCGCTCTCTCCTTCCAGCAGGACGGAGGCAGCCGAGTTGATCGCCGCAATGGCCTCCCGGATCTGTTCCAGCGTCTCGAATCCGGCGCGCGCGGCCTGTTCCTCGACATAGGCTGCGAGTTTCGGGTTGTTCAGCCAGCGCAGGGCCGCCAGTCGCGCAGAGGGCTTGCGCGGAAAAAGCTGATCCGCACAGTTCTCCAGCAGGCCCTGATAGATCCACAGACCGTCGCGGAATCCGTCGATCCCGTGGACATAGCTCAGTGCCAGCAGCAGATAGCCGGCCACACGTAGGTCTTTCCCCTCCTCGGCCAGCAGGGTCTTGGCCTCGCTGACGATGAGGTCGTAATCGTTGCCGGAGAGCTTGTCGATTTCCTGCTTGATGACGACGAAAGCATCACCGTAACGGGGATCGTCACGCTCTGCGCCATCGGGCAGCGGTGAAGCCAGCTCGAGAACCCAGTCCGGGCGAACCGGCTCCTCGGGGACGGCTATGGCTTCGTCCTCGACCTCTGCCACGGCCACGTCCGGCGCCTCGCAAACGGCATTGGCACTCATGCCATCACCTCCCGTGAACGCCACAGTGTGAGCGCATCGAGCAGGGTCATTTCATCCTGCCCGAGCAGATTGACCAGTCGTTGTATGTCGCTGGTTTCCCGGGCCATCTCGTCCAGCACGTCGTAGATCGCGCCGTCGGCCTTCTGGGGTTCGACCAGACGGGCGAAATAGGACGCCGGAATGGGCCGGAAGAACAGGGTCAGCCGGGCCGGGTGCCCGGATGCCGGCGTGTTCCAGAAATAGTGCCCGCGCCAGGATCGACCGCTGAGCAGGGTTTCCGTGAGCTGCAGCCAGAAGGTCAGATAGGGCAAGGGATCGGCCTTGCCCGGCAGGGGCAGGCGAATTCCCCAGTGAATGCGCTGGGGCGAGCGGCGGGAAACGGTCTGCAGGATGCCGATGATGGTGCGCACGAAGCGGGCACGCTGCTCCCCGTCCGTGCCCGGCAGCAGTTCCCGCCAGAACTGGCCAAGGGTGACCGAGCGCAAGCGGTTCATCTCGGCTTCGATGAGCGTACGGCGTTCCGGTGCCGGTATCGTCCGACCCAGGGTATCGATAGCCTCGATGAGACGGCCCACGTGGGATCCCGTCCAGTCCTGCGCCAGCAGCGCCTCGCTCTCGCCCAGGAAGTTTTCGATGGCCAGCGGTAGCAGGACCTGATGTTCCTTGAAGACGGCCGAATCGCTGGTTCCGAACAGGCAGAAGGGATAGCTCCGACCGCTGCGATCGGTACTGGGCATGAGCAGTCCGTACACTGATTTCTCGTCGCCGGCACCACTGAAGACAAAACGATGGGCTGGCGCCGAGGCGAAGATCTGTTTCCAGCTCTCGCCGTGCAGGCGGTTGAGCAGGGTCACGCCTTCCTGGATCCAGTTGTCCAGGGCCACCACTTCCCGGGCCTTGAGGTTGTGCTTGATGAACTCGGCATGCAGCGGCAGCTTGCCAACACAGCCGATCAGGGTCTCTGGCGCGGTGGCCGGCACGATGGCGGCCGCCTTGTTCTCCCGGTTGAGGAATCCGAACATGCCGTCTACTCCCAGCTTGCCAGGTTGAGATTGGCCTCGTGGCCACGGTCGAACAGTTTCGGCATGTCCAGCCCCGTGAGCAGTCCGGGCCGGAGCAGGTTGTTGTGGCGATCGGCCTTGATGCGGAAGCGGACTTCCAGCGGCTGACCGTTGACTGCGTCCAGCTCCCAGGTGGTGAGATATTCGGCACCGCGTTCGCGGGTCATCTTCGCCTTGCGGAACACGTGGAACAGGCCCCAGACGCCGTCGGCGGAAATCTCCCCGCGCGCATTGCGGCGATTGGAAACGGCGATGACCCGCGCACCGCTCTGCTCCGTGTTGCCGGGCCAGCGGAACTTGCGCCACTCCTGCGGCTCGTTGCGATAGCGATAGATCTGGCCGTTGGTTTCGAGCAGCACCTCGCTGAGCCCCGCCGTCGGAATGGGATAGAGGTAGAAGGTCAGGCTGGGCTCGTCGGTCCCCCGCCTGAACAGTCCTTTGGTGATCTGGCTGGCGCGGGTGAGGGTATGCAGGAACGCCTTGCTGAAGCCGGGGCCAACGTCCAGCCAGCGCCGTTCACGCCAGGTGCCCCGATACTTGGTCAGGTAGGTGGACAGGTGGGTATTGACGAACCCCCACAGGATGCCGTCGTTCGGACGGAAGAATTCGGCCACGTCCTCGATGGCCACGTCCGGACCAGAGCTGGCAAACGGGAAACGGCCGCGGATGCGCTCGTCGAACTCGCGGACCACGAGCGTATTCCACTTCTGCTGCACGTCTTGCATGCCCGCGGCGAGTACGGCCTGCCAGGCATGGCGGATGGTGGAAATGAGCATGGGCTCGATGGCACGCCGGGTGCGAACATCGGTGCCGTTGAGCAGACTGGTCGTGGTGACCCAGGTCTTGTACATTTCCAGATTGCTGCTGCGACCACCCAGCATGCCGGCGGCGAACATTTCCGCCTCGTGCGTCAGTTCACTGGAGGCGCGCAAACGCTCGAGTTCACCCTGCATGCCGGAAATGGCCAGAAGGTACTGGTTGAGCAGATCCGAAACCTGGCGTTTTTCGGCCGGTTCGACGAAGCGCCGCAGATCGGCGAACACGGTTTCCAGTTCGGGGATGCTGTCGGGGGCCACCATGTTGCTGCGCCGGACCTTCGGCTCGCCGTCGATCCAGTCCACCTCGTAGAGGTTGATGTTGTCGCGCACCACGGCCATCAGTTCGGCCACCGGACCATCGGAACGGGAGATGAGCAGCAACTTGTTGGCGGCGTCGGCAACGGAGACGAACGGTCGAACCTGGACCGAACCGAGGAAGTCGTACCAGGCGCTGGCGTATTCCTCGAAGTACAGCTTGCGGATCTCGGTTTCGAGTTCGTGCATCAGTTCGGGATTGATGCTGTCGTCATCACTGGCAGCGGGATCATCGAGCGCCACGTTGACGCTCTCGGTGCCGAGCACCCAGTCACCGCGGCTGGCCGAGTTGACGACCGTGCGGATTTCCCGGGACACGTATCGCTCCCAGCCGCGACGGGTGAACACGATCGGCAATTCCTCGAGGCTCTGGAGGTAGCTGTTGCCACGACCCTTGACCAGTTGCTTGAAATTGGTGCTGCCGAGCATGACCTTGCCCTTGTTGCGCAACTGGGCATACAGCAGATCGGCATTGGGCGGGGTGCGCAGGAGGTTTCGGGCCGTCTCGACGAGCGCATCGTCCCGGGACCAGCTCGCTGCGGCGAGTTGATCGCTGCTCGGGCGTTTCATGTCGGACAGATAGAGTCTGACCATCCCCTCCAGGGTGGATCCGGGGATCTGGGCGATCTTGCGATGAACGTCACTGCCATCCTTGGGCGCCATCACTCCTTTCCAGTTGGCCAGCAGTACCGGCAGGGCCTGTTCGATGTCCAGCCGGGACGGGTTGCTGAGCATCAGATAGACCTTGAGCGTATCGTAGTATTCCTGGCGCAGCTTGGCCGACTCGTCCTCGTTGCGGACCTTGCGCCAGCGATCGGCATAGTCGCGCAACCGGGTCTCCATGAGCCGGGCCACGGGTTCGAGAAAGCGGGTTTCGAGGCTGCGGACCAGAACCTGTTCCAGCGGCTCGATCTGCTCGTCGGCCCGGTAGATGCCCAGACGCAGATGCCAGGGCATGTTGTCGCGGTAGCCCTTGAGCGTGGCGTACTGATCGTAGACATCGGCCAGGGCCAGGTAGAAGTCCCCGGGTTCGGCGCGATCGTTGCCGGCCACCCTGGCCAGGCGTTCGACACGTTCCACGCCCTCGTCGATGAGCAGGCTGTTGCTGGTGAAGGATGCACTGAGCAGGGTAATGCTGGCGATGATGGTGGCCACACCACCCACGATGGCGCCGGTCTTCATCCAGCGGGAAATCATGTGCCGGCGGCGGTTCTTGCCGAAGCTCACCGGTTCGCGGAAGATGACATCCTTGAGCAGACGATTGATGAAGTAGCTCTTGTCCGCCTTTTCCACGTTTGCCGCCTCTTCGGGCGAGACGTAGCCGAAGGCCTGCCGCAGATTGCCGACGACGCGCTGCAGGGGCATCCCCTCCTGCGTGCCCGAAGTGAAATAGACACCCTTGAAGTTCGGCGTTTCCTGGTAGGGATTTTCCTTGAACAGCAGGCTGATGAATTCGATGAGTTTTTCGCTGGCGGCCTGGAACTGGGCCGGAAAATCGAAGATTTCGCTCTTGATCTCCTGCTTGCGCTGCATGGACAGCTTGTGCAGCCGCATCTCGCACAGGCGGACGTAGAGTTCCTCGAGCCGGGCGGCCACGGTCCCGGCCGGATCGGACTCGTCCTCGAATTCGGCCAGGAACATGCCCCAGACCTGATTGCGCTCGTTTTCCGTCAGTTCGCCGAAAAAGGCCTCGAATCCGTTGAGCAGATCGCTCTTGGTGAAGACGATGTAGATGGGAAACATGAAACCGAGCTGGTCGATCAGCTCCTGGATACGATCCCGGATGACCTTGACATGCCATTCCAGCGACTCCTCGTCGGCCGTGAGAACATCGGCCAGACTGATGGCCACCATGACGCCATTGAGCGGCATGCGCCGGCGGTATTTCTTCAACAGCCCCAGGAAGGCCTGCCATTCCTCGCGATCGTTCTCCTCGGTGGTATAGCGCCCGGCCGTATCGAGGATCACGGCCTCGTCGGAGAACCACCAGTCGCAGTTGCGAGTGCCGCCGAACCCCCGAATGTCGATGTCGTCGGCATGGGAATAGGGAAAATGCAGGCCCGAGTTGCGCAACAGGGTGCTCTTGCCGGCTGCCGAGGGGCCAATGATCATGTACCACGGCAGGGCATAGAGGGCGGCGCTGCCCCGGTGCTTGACGCCCAGCCCCGAGGTCTTGAGGGAGGCCACTGCCTCGTCCATCTTTTCCTTCAGGGCCTGAATCTCGGCCTGCCGGCTCTCGTCGGCCTCGCCCTGGGCCTCGAGCTCCTTGCGGAACTTCTCGCCGCGGCTGCGGGCGACCCACCAGCCGATCAACAGATACAGGACCGCAATCAGGACGATGGCGCCGATGATGGCCAGTCGCCAGATCACGCTCTTGAGGCCGACCATCGGGCCGGCGAACCAGATCAGGCCAATCAGAATCACCAGGCCAATGGCCGTACTGCCGGCCCGGCTGAGAAGATAACGCTTGAGCAATCCCAGAATCATGTTCATGGCTGTCCTGCCTCGCTCCTGCCGGCAGCCTGCGGCGGATTGAGCTGCTGGTTGTAGGCAACGATCTGTTCGACGCTGTCATGAACGAAACCGTCGATCAGCATCGTATATGTCAGGTAGGTGAAGAAGATGACACCGGCGGTAACGGTACCGATGACCCAGTAGGGAATCTCGCGCCGGGCCTGGGCCAGAAGACTCTCCTTAGGTACGCCTTCCGGCGAGAGCCGGGGGTTGACCGGTTCCCGGTAGCTGTCGATCTGGCTGCGCAGATCCACCTGCAGGGCCATGAGCTGTTCCAGTCCGCGCAGGCGATAGACGCCCTCGAACCCGAGTTGCAGACATACGTAGTACAACTCAAGTATGTCCCGGTTCGGTTCGCCGCCCTGGCGCAATTGTGCCAGGTGCTCGAAGAACCCCTCTCCCGCCAGATGCTCCCCGAAGAACTCCAGTTGCAGCGGTTTGCTCATCCAGTCGAGGCGGCCGGGCCAGCGGGAGCTGAGCACCACTTCGTCGACATAGGCAGCCAGCGCGTAGCGGGCTTCCTTGACCGTCTGCATGGTGATTTGTCGTTCGAAAGCCATGCGTTCCAGCTCGTCGAAACCGGCGAGGATGGTCTGCCGATAGTCCTCAGGCAGTGACTCGCCGTGATCGCCCTTGCGGAACGGTGCCACCATGGCGAACAGGGGGGTACAGCATTCGAGCAGCGGATTGGTGCGGGGTGTGGTGTTGCTCATGATGACCTCAATCCTGGACCGTCAGCAGATCGAGCTTGACGTCGGTGAAATCCCGGGAAAGGAACAGGGCCAGGGTGCGCTCCTCGACGACGCGGTCCCAGAATTCACCGCGCGGCTCGATGTGGAAGTATTCGTATCCGCTCTTGATGGGCAGATTGCTCGGCGGACGCTGGGTGTGGGTGATCTTCAGCCCCGGCAAGGCCGAGGCCACGACCATTTCGATGTCGGCGCGGGCAGCGGCCTTGACCATGCGCTCGAAATGGCTGACCCACATGGGATCGTCGCTGTCAGAGAGCACGGCCAGATAGAAGCTGGCGTTGCCGAGCTGGCTGCTGTCGATGTTGTCGACCGAGAGCAGTGCGTCGCTTTCGCGCACCAGTTGCAGCGAGTCGAGCCGGGTCGGCATGGCCACGTCCACCAGATTGCGGATCAGGTTTTCCAGCTCATCGAAGACCGCGGCGAGTTCCTGATGCCGGTAACGGGGGATCTGGTGCACGGAAATATCGAAGCTGAAGGGCGTGAGCGAGCCGATGACCCGGGCCAGGAGTTCGTAGAGCCGCTCCGGATGCAGATCGTCGTTCTCCTGCAGGTGATGCAACAAGGGCAGGCCGCCGCTGAGGGTCTGCAGAATCAGGAAATCGGACAAATCGCTGTGTCCGAAGCCGGCCGTGGCCGCACTCAGTTGCTTGCGACGATCGTTCAGGGTACGGATCTTGGCGCTGAACAGCTCGATCAGCTTCTGCACCTGATCCGAAAGGCGGGGCGAGGCGCCGATCCGGGCCAAGGGGGGGATGTAGTCGGGCACCACGCTGAATACGCCATCGCCTTCGTTGCGCACCTCGGCGAGCTTGATCCAGGTGAAGTTCTCGCGGGACTCCTCGCCGGAGAGGAGCATGAGATTGGGGCGCCCGAGCATCACCTCCCGCTCGCGGGAGGGATCGTTCTCGTCCGGCACCCGTTGATAGTCTACCTGCCAGGAACAGAGCTGGCCGTGATCCTGGTAGCCGTTGATGCCGCTGGCCGAACGGTTGGCGGGCAGGCAGAGATAGATCTCGAGGTTGCCGGCTAGACCGCCCTCCAGCTCCATGGCCAGTGGCTCGCCTTCGGCCGCGTCGTAACTGACCAGCCGGCCATCGGGAAAGATGACCTGGCAGCGGCGGATGCGGAAACGACTGTTCTCGAGGGCCTCCTCGTCGATGTCCAGTTCGATGAGTCCCCAGCCCATGGGTGAAAGGCTGCGCACCTGCAGGCTCTGGTAGGTTTCATAGTACCGATCCCAGAGCTGAAAGTGCTGCTGGCCGAGGAACATGCCCTCTGCCCAGATGACCTTGCGCAAAGCTTCCATGTCTGCCCGCTCCTGCCGTCAATCCTGGATGTGGATGGTGTTGCCGACGAGGCTGACCTTGAAGCTGCTGGAGAAGCGGCCGGTGACAAAACCATTGGACAGTTCATGCACGTCCCGCCACTTCTTGTCGACGGGATTGCGGAAGATGGCCACCACACCGACATACCGTGCCTGGTCGTGCTTGTCGATCTCGACGCTCATCTGATCCGACGGATTGATGACTACCTCCTTGCTGGTTAGCAGGCTGTCGCCCAGAACCCGGAGATCATCCTTCCAGATGTCCTCGAACTTGCTGTTTTCGAACGTATCCTTGCCCGAAAGCTGATAGACGCGCACCACCACCGGCAAGGGCTTGTGATCCTGGCCCGGATTGAGGTTGGCATTCGACGAGAGCGAGACCTTGACCACCGGACCGCCACAGGCCACGACCAAGACACTCAAGACACCCAGCATCAGACTTCTTGCCCGGGAAAACGTTTTCATTGGCTATACCTCCTTCACTTAGCCGTCTTTTCGGTCTTGTGGATTTCGCCTTCACGGCGACGGATGTACTGTTGCAGGAATCCGGGAGCGAGCACGCGTTGAAAACGCAGATTGTCGTTGTCCAGGAGCTCCTGAACCCGGTGATTGTGGCGTTTCCAGGCGCGGCCACTGGTGAGCAACCGGCCACCATGGGCCTCGCGGACGGCTTCTGCGCTGGTGTATTGCAGGGTGGCCACGGCGACGCCGTCCAGGCCGCCCATGAGGGCGAGCTGGTGCTGCATCATGTCTTCGAAAAGTTGCTGGAGAGCCGGCACGCAGTCATCGCCCTGCCTGAACCAGTCGTGAAGAACTTCACGCGCCGAACGGCCCTCGAAGTATTCGGAAGAATGGGGAAAGACCCGCACGGGTGAGAGTCCGAACTCGTCGGCAAACTGCTGCTGACCCTCGATCAGTCGGCACAGACCGTCGAGCAGGGTCTGGACCAGTTGCCGTGTGGGTCGGGTATGGGTCTGTGCCGGGGATTCGGCATGGGCAGAAAGATCGCCGGCGTCCCTGCCCGGCATGCGCGTGACAACGCTGAATTTTCCTTGTTCCACCATCGTTTGCATCCTCTGCTGCCGAAACGACTCAGGTCCATCATCCTGTCCTTGTCGCTACGGCATGCGTGCTTGCGCACGACTTTTCTTTCTGCTTGTTATCGTCGTCTCGTATCAGGTAACGA